>CAZCKG010000444.1:0-2224 GCA_964498825.1 uncultured Methanosarcinales archaeon | reverse complement strand
TGAGACTGTAAGCCTGAAAGGGAGCGCACAAACTGCAGACTCGTCGGTTTCAACCCAGCGGACAGAAATTTGACCTTTATTTCCCGTGAATTAACCCCCAATGAATTAAAGAACAATTTGCAATCAATAAATAAGTTTACACAGTTAGCATATAAAAGCTTGCTCCATCAGTTAAAGAAGCCGTGGTAGAAGTTTTGATAATCTTACCTCTTTCAGATAAAACAAAAAAACTGAGGCACAAAAAAATCCTTTCTGGAACAGATTGTCACTAAAACAGCCCTTTAAGTAGAGTTAGGCCGTCTGGGCTTTAAAATATGAAAAACTGGAGAGAAGCTCAAAGCGAAATTGGTTTCAGGATATAAACAGTTTTTCATGCTAAGAAAAAAAGGAGTGGTGTAAATAATAAATATTCGAAACAAAGATTATCATTGAGTAAGAACTATGAACTCAAAATCGATAATTGTAATTGCCCTTATCATCTCGGTTGTTCTATTGGCTGTAAGAATATCTCCGGCAATGAACTCTGAGCAATATAGGGAAGGGAAGTATATCCATGTTGACAACATGGTAATAGGGTTTAATAAACTAAATGCGACTGTTGATATAGAATATCATCTCACCCCTTTCGCCCAGGCATATATATTCTTTTTTGGCAGCAAGAATTTAGAGTCCAAAATTAAAGGGATCTTTTCCGAATTTCCGGAAGTAAAGATACAGAAGATAGGACTTAACAGTGCTACACTCCAGATAACAAATATTTCTAAACAAGTTGGTGAGGATTATATGCATGAATCTACAAAATTAGGGCTGCAGACAGATGTTCTTACTATTGTTTATCCCTATAATCTAGGTACCAGGAGACAGCAAAATCCAGATTCAACTCTGAGTGTTTTTTATCCAGTCCATCCTGAAAATCAGAGTAATACCACCAAAAAAATCAAATGATTAATCGAGCCTGAGAATGTAAACATTGCCTGAAATCTGTAGATAATTGACCATAAGCACTATTATTCCTATTGATAAATAACTCTGGGATACGACCAGAAATATAAAACTAAAAAAATCAGGATTATTTGGCCTTAGAGTAAGTGAGGAATAAAAGGTAAATTCCTCACTTTAAACTTAAATTTCGTCACTCGATTCATAAAAAACAAAAGCGTTTTCCGTTAAAGCCATCCAAATAGCTTCTGGAACAGCCCTGCCTCTGTTACCTCTACCGGAGCCTGGAGAGCATCTGAATATTTAATGTCACCTTCTGGGGTTTCATATCTTATTACAGTATCTATTCCGTACATTTTAGGTACAGCTGCACTATCTGCCTTAACTTTAATCTTTGCAACAGCCGTACTTCCGGGTGCTATAGTGGACAAGAATGATGTACTGTCAGTTGTACTCAAAGGGTCCGAAGGATTGATTATAGCTTTAACATTTCTTGCTTCTTCCTCACCTGTATTTTTAATCTCTACCTGGACTATGTCCTCCCCACCGGGAGAAATGCTTCCTGTAGTGTTTACTATCTCAAAATCAGCCTGATTTTTCACTTTAATCTTTAATATCTGGCTCTGGTTCATCATTCCATACCAGCGGCTAGCATCATAGGTTTGAGCAGTAGAATCCGGATTCGTTATTTGCACATTTTTCTGGTAATCATAAGAGAGATCCAGGTAGAGGTTATATTCACCTGCTTTTGCCTTTTTATCTATTTTTATATCGAATTTCACCGGCGTCAGTGAATTTTCTCCACTTTTTATAGTGCCTGCTTGCTGGCTGACTGATTTAACCTCAATCGGACTTCCAGGATCTACTGAGAGAGAAGCGACGACGTTTGTTGCATCTACTATACTGCTCTCCAGTTTCATTTCTGTTTTTGCAGCATAGATTTCATCCGAATCATAAGGAGTCCTGTCATTCTCAAATCCCAGTAATTTGCCTTTGTTCATTAAATCAACGTTCAAAGTAACCGTTTGATCCCTATCGAATTCGTTACTACCGATAATGGTGGCACTAAGATCAGGACTTCCATCTACATTATAATAATTTTTCCCAAGGTTAAAGCTCTGGGGAATATTATAATTATCCGGCGTAGTAGAATTTCCTGCTGCAGAAACGCCTGCTGAACATGAAATCATAGAAATTAATAGCAGAGAGATTATTATCATTTTTTTCATTTTATGCTTCCCTCCTGAAAAGATGGACACCTAAAGTGAAAGTAACAATTGCAAAG
>CAZCKG010000443.1:0-2241 GCA_964498825.1 uncultured Methanosarcinales archaeon | reverse complement strand
GCAAAGAAACTCAATGTCGATGTCATGGACCTGGCAAACGAACACGTCATGCGTGAACTCCGTGAAGAGCTTGATATTGGTGTCATTACCTCAGTACCTGGCGCTGCAAAGGGTATTGCTGCAAAGATGAACATCGAAAAGCTGCTCGACATAAAGATAAATTCCTGCAATCTCTTCAGAAAGCAAATCCGTTAAATGATCCGGGCACCCGCCTGAATCATCCCCACAGCAGGGATAAAGACACCTGGAAAGAACTTTTTGGACTAGTCACAAAAACGCTCAAAAACAATTTAACCCCTGAAGCGGTCCGGAAAGTTTTTTCTGGGGATATTGTGATCACCCCCCTGCTCTTTTTATTTTTTTAAAAGGTATTTTTGCTAAAAATTTTAGATTGAATACTCGAATTCGTTTTCTGGCTTTTTTGCTTGCTACTTTCTTTGGATATTATATTTAGATATTATATTTTACACCAGATATTTAGTAGATACTCTGGAATTAGTTGTTTACTCCTGACAATTTACTTACCTTGATATCATAAGATTTTGTTTTCACTTAATTTGCTTTATTGGTTTCTGTTTTTTCTGACCGTATTCCACCCATTACGAAATATTTATATATTTATAGATACCATTATCTATTAGTAAATCAAATTTACTTGATTTGCTCTGTAAAGTGCCATTATAAATCTCCGTAAATCTGCAGACTCCTGAAATGAATTGCCTTTTAAACCTCCATTATATTTTTCTCCTTTTTTGTTTTTTTAATTAATTTTTTCTTTTGGTTTTTTGTTTTTTAATTAATTTTTTCTTTTGATTTCTCTTATTTACTTTTGAATTGAAAAAAAGAAAACACTTTCAGATTCCCTATCTTCTAGCCCAAGGTTTATTTATTGACAGGAGAATTATGCAGCAACTAATTTGCAAACAAATATATAAAGAAATTACAATTTCCTGTTTTCACACACCCTTTACGGGTTAATCTGGATTCTGGTGAGAATTTTATGGCTGATACAATACACTGGGCAGATGTCATAGCTGAAGATGTGTCAAAAAAAGGCGGCAAGCATCTTGTTGCCACAGGGATCACTCCCTCTGGCCAAATTCATATAGGCAACATGAGAGAAGTAGTGACTGCGGATGCTGTGTACAGAGCTCTGCTTGACAAGGGGGAAGACGCGAAATTCATCTATATCGCCGACAATTATGATCCCCTGCGCAAGGTTTACCCCTTTTTACCCGAAAGTTATGCAGAGCATGTCGGAAAGCCCATCTCCGAAGTCCCCTGCCCCTGCGGAGACTGCGCAAATTATGCCGAGCATTTTCTACAGCCTTTCTTTGAGGCTCTCAGGCGTCTGGGTATCAATCCCAGCGTTTACAGGGCAGATGAGATGTACAGGGAAGGCAGGTACACAGACGCAATAAAAACTGCCCTTACTAAAAGAGATGCCATTGCAAAAATCCTCGAAGAAGTTTCCGGAAAAACCGTAGCAGAAGACTGGAGCCCTTTTAACCCCAGATGTAACGAATGCGGCAAGATTACAACCACGAAGGTTACGGGTTTTAATCTGGAAGCTGAAACTGTGAACTATGTCTGTGCCTGCGGGCACTCAGGAACCGTGCCAATGGCAGGAGGAGGCAAGCTTACATGGCGTGTTGACTGGCCTGCTCGCTGGGCAGTCCTTGGAGTGACAGTTGAGCCTTTCGGCAAAGATCATGCTTCAAGGGGAGGTTCCTACGATACCGGAAAACGGATCGTAAGAGAAATCTACGGGCACGAACCTCCTTATCCTGTTGTTTATGAATGGATAATGCTTGGAAAACAGGGGGCAATGTCTTCTTCCACAGGCGTTGTTGTTTCTATTTCGGACATGCTTGAAGTCGTGCCTCCAGAGGTTCTTCGATACCTGATAATCCGTACAAAGCCTGAAAAACACATTCAGTTCGATCCAGGGCAGCCTCTCCTCACCCTTGTGGATGAATACGAACGCCTCAGGGCACAATTCAGAGAAAATGATCCTTCCCTTGGAATTTTTGAAAAGCGAATCTACGAACTCTCCAGGGCAACAGGAATCTGTCATTCTGAGATTCCTTTCAAGCAGATGGTTACTATTTATCAGGTTGCCAGGGGTAATTTTGAGCAGATCCTGAGGATTGTACAGCGTTCAGGCTTTTCCACTGAAAATCAAAAATGCATAAAGGAACTTGTAAATAACGTTTCCAGATGGCTTGAACTCTATGCCCC
>CAZCKG010000442.1:0-2282 GCA_964498825.1 uncultured Methanosarcinales archaeon | reverse complement strand
ATCTCGAACCTACAGAAATAGACGAATTGCTACCTGTTTACTGGGCCTATGACCTTGCTGATCACCTGCAGAATACTTCAGAATCCGCAGTTATTTTCATAGACACCTATGAAGCTCTCTGGGAAAAAGAAAGAGATATAGGAAGTTTCAATGACCGCGATAAATGGCTTAGAAAACTAATTGAAAACATTCAAAAATCCTGTCTGTGGGTAATCTGCGGAAGGGAAGTTCTTCGCTGGGAAGAAGTGGATGAGGACTGGAAAAACTATCTTAACCAGCGTAAAATTGGAAAACTTCCAGAAAAAGATGCTATCGATCTGTTAAAAAGATGTGGAATCACTGAAGAGGATATACAGGACGCACTTATTGAAAGCAGTGAAGGTGTACCCTACTACCTTGAACTCTCCATTGATACCTACAGAAAAATAAAGAAAAAAGATCAGCCTTCCCCGGAAAACTTTGCAAAGGTTCTGGACGGTGTTTTCTGCAGGTTTGTTAAATACCTTGATAGGGAAGAAAAAGAGACACTGAAAGTCTTATCAATTCCCAGATACTGGAACCGTGAACTATTCGAAGTCTTAGTTGAGAAATTTAATACCGGATATCCTGCAACCGGTTTTTCAGAATTGCATAGCTTCTCTTTTATGGACATTGACGATAAAGAAAAGTGTTCCATGCATCAGCTAATGAGAAAAAGCCTCCAGGTTTACCAAGATCAAGATTTGAAAAAAAAGGTTCATAATTTCATGCTTGACTTCTACAGCAATCAACTAAAAGATCTTGATATTAAGACAATAACCCCAGAACACGAATTAGCCCTTACCGAAGCCTTCTATCACGCAAAAGAATCAATGGAAGCATCAGATTTATTTGAATGGTTTATTACTACCTCTGATCCTTTTTACAGAGCTGCGTTCTGGCAATTGATTACCCCAATGTATGAAGAAATTTTACAAATTCTTGAAGTAAAACTCGGACCTGAACATCCAATTATTACAACAATACTAAACAATCTTGCTATACTCTATCGTGATATTGGGAATTACGAAAAAGCAATCCCATTTTTTCAAAGGGCACTTGATATTCGCGAAAAGATACTGGGGCCACAACATCCAGGTGTTGCAACAATACTAAACAGTCTCGCAGCACTTTATCAGACTATAGGAAATTATGAAGAAGCGCTCTCACTTTATCAAAGGGCACTTGACATTGATGAAAAGGCGCTGGGGCCACAACATATTGATGTTGCAAATTCACTAAATAACCTAGCAACACTCTATCAAACTATAGGAAAGTATGAAAAAGCATTTCCACTTTATCAAAGGGTACTGGAAATTATTGAGGAGGTGTTGGGGACAGAACACCAATATGTTGCAACAACGATAAACAATATTGCACTACTTTATCGCGAGATGGGAGAATATGAAGAAGCACTCCCACTTTGTTATATGGCGCTTGGCATTCGCGAAAGGATTCTAGGGCTACAGCACCCAGAGGTTGCAACAACACTAGACACTATCGCAGTACTCTACCATCATATAAGAGATTATGAAAAAGCACTTCCACTTCATCAAAGAGCACTTGATATTCGTGAAAAAGTACTAGGTCCTGAGCACCCATCCATTGCAAACTCATTAAACAATTTAGCAGCACTCTATTATGATATGGGAGAATATGAAAAAGCACTCCCATTTTATCAAAGAGCGCTTAGCATTCGCGAAAAGATGCTGGGACCACACCATCCAGAGGTTGTAAATTCGCTAAACAATCTCTCAGCACTTTATTATTGTACTGAAAGATATCAAGAAGCCTTACCTTTGATTGAGAGGTCCCTGAAGATATTTGAGAATAAACTTGGTTCTGATCATCCACTTTTCAAGGCAACTGAAAAAAATATTCAGGCTCTTAAGGCTAAAATGGAACAAAAGTGAAATTTACTTCACAGTATGTTATCACTGGCGTTCATATGATCTGGTATGCAGAGATTTGTTTTGAATTTACGTTATGAGAAAGCCGTTCGCATGGCGAACGGTGATAGGGACTGGGGTTTAAAACCACGAACAAACAAAGGTTTTGAGAAAATAAGTCCTTTTCAATTCTTCACTGTCCCCTTTGAAATATTTCCCTGTATACTTACCAATTTCAGTTTTATTCCCTCACATGCCTGACAATATGCCCGGCTTCAGGAATAATAATTTTAGAAAGGGCCAGTTTCACAGCGTTTGGGGAACCTGGGAGACAGAACACCGCTTTTCCTTTAATCACACCTGCCGAAGCTCTGG
>CAZCKG010000441.1:0-2293 GCA_964498825.1 uncultured Methanosarcinales archaeon | reverse complement strand
ATGGAGAATGGTATGCATCATAATGTATTCACAGATAACCCAACAGTTCCAATAGATGTAAAAGACAGGTCTGTAAGCGAATTGATAGACGGGATGCTTAAAACAGGTTTTCAGGGAAGGAAGCTGGCTGAATCCGTCCAGGCCTGGCACAACATGCTGAAAGAAAAGAATATGACAGTACTTATGGGCTTATCAGGAGCCATGGTCCCTGCTGGTATGCGCAGGGTAATTTCCTATATGATCCGGGAGAGAATGATAGACTGTCTGGTGAGTACGGGAGCAAATCTATTCCATGATTCGCATGAGGCTCTTGGCAAGAAACATTATGTAGGTTCCCACCTAGCTGATGATGAAAAACTCTTCGAGCACGGAGTAGACAGAATCTACGATGTCTTTGCAGTAGAAGAAGAGTTCAGGACAGCAGATAATCTGATTGCAGATTTTGCAGAGGAAATTGGAGAGATTTCCTGTTCATCAAGGGAGTTTATGTACCTGCTGGGAGAAGAGCTTGTAAAACGTGGAGCTGCTGAAGATTCAATAGTTGTAAGTGCATACAGGCATAATGTCCCTATCTTTGTTCCTGCACTTTCTGATAGTTCAATAGGAATAGGGCTTACAATTGCAAGAAGAAGAGGATTAAAGCTCGAAATAGACCAGATAAAAGACGTTGACGAGATTACTCAGATTGTGGAAAAATCAGGGAAAACCGGTGTCGTCTATGTTGGAGGCGGAGTCCCGAAGAATTTTATTCAGCAGACTGAAGTGATTGCTTCTATCCTTGGAATGGATGTCGGAGGGCATGATTATGCAATCCAGTATACCTCCGATTCTCCTCACTGGGGAGGACTTTCAGGCTGTACTTTTGACGAAGCTGTTTCCTGGGGAAAAATTGCAGCTCAGGCAAAAAAAGTGCAGGTTTTTGTGGATGCAACTATTGCTCTTCCGATTATTGCCCATGCTCTGCAAGAAAAATGCCGTGGACTGAAACGCAGTGCCCCTATTTACACGTGGGAAGGGCCTGAAGGTCTGGATATCACTTACGATGAATAACAACATTACAAATCTTTATTATATTTGAAAGCTTATAACATAAGACGAAACGGAGAGGAGTACATGGGTAAACGAACTCGGATTATTAACGATCCTTCCTATCTAGTACCATTGCTCAGGACTTTTGGGTCAAGAACTCACAAAAAAATATTCGATGCACTTTCAAACAAATGGATGACTAGGCTGGAAATAGACGAGTTTATAGGCTCAGACTCATCAAAAAGCCTTCATATTCTCAAAAAAGCCGGACTCCTTGAGAGTCAGTGGAGAGTTCCTGAGGCAGGCCAGAAACCTTCCAAAGAATATCATAGTTCTTATTCCAAAGTTCAGGTTAACTTCCAGTGTTCTTTTGAAGATCTGAGTGATATTATTATGCTGACCTTCAAACCATATGAGGAGGTCAAAGATGCTATAGAAGAGCTGGAAAGACTGGTAGAAGAAGGCAATACTTCCATGAGTAACCTCACGCGGACTCTTAATAAGAATCCGTTCTATATCTGTGCTGTTGCCAGACGGTCTGAAAGACTTTCCGTAATGGGGCAGAGATTAAAATTAATTGAAGATGTAGAGGAGAATTACGATTGATGATTAAAATCCTCCAGACTAAGAGCGGAGTAACCAAATTTCAGGTCCTTATTGAAGTTGCAGCCCATCAGCCGAATGTCAGGCAAAAGGAAATTGCCGCAAAAATCGGAATTACCCCCCAGGCGGTTTCGGAATATATTAAGGAGCTTGTAAATGATGGGCTGATTGTCACTGAGGGCCGGGTCCGGTACAGGATTACAAAAGAAGGCGTGGAATGGGTTCTTGAAAACGCCGCAGAAATGAAGCGGTACGCCCGCTTTGTTATGGAGGATATAATCAGCCATGTCTCAACCTGGACAGCTATTACAAAAGAGGATGTAGAAGAAGGGCAGCAGGTTTACCTGAAAATGGAGAACGGGCTCCTATATGTAAGCAGTACGGAAAAGACCGGTGCATCAGGTACTGCCATATCCGATGCAGCAGCAGGCGATGATGTAGGAGTAACCAGCCTCAAAGGCCTGATTGATCTGGAAAATGCGACCATTACGATTTGTAAGGTTCCAAGGGTTGAACGCGGAGGCTCAAGAAAAGTGGATCTCGAGCGCTTGAAAATGCTGGTGGTCTCAAAGCCCTATATCGCAGCTATTGGTGTCGAAGCGCTTATTTCTCTGCGCAAGCTTGGGGTAAGCCCGAATGTTATGTTCGGAACCAATGAGTC
>CAZCKG010000440.1:0-2313 GCA_964498825.1 uncultured Methanosarcinales archaeon | reverse complement strand
GACATGGACAATCACTGTAGCTCCGGCTTTTTTAGCTATATCACCTGTCCGATCTGAGCTTCCGTCATCTACAACGATTACATTGTCGGCATAAAGCCTTGTTAGCAGAATAGTACTGCCAATGGAATCTTCTTCATTACAAGTAGGAAGAACCACTGTAGTATTTTGAGTGGCTTTATCTCTTCTGCAAGGATATCCTTCTTTCTTGGTAGTGCTTTTGGCACTTTTGTCTATAAACAATTTATTACTCATTTCTTATGACCCCCTAGGTATGAAATTAAATATTTTAGAACCAATTTATGTGTAAAAATATTGGAAAAAATTTACAATCATTTGGTCTGAAGATGTTCTGGATTATTTATCAGACCTTGATGGGTTAACTCTTAAAAGTTAAATTTTGGGGACGATTATATAAATTTATTGAGAGTAGTCTAATTGCAAAATAATTCTAAAAAAATAATATCATCGGATGAATCCTTAATCGGATTCATGTAATGATATAGGATTAAACTAATAAACTTTACAAATAAACTTTGAAATCCCGGGACTGGCCATAACAATAACTTTTTAATCCAAAAACAATATTTAAAAAAGAGTTCCAGTAAGCTTAATGTATTATGTTCTCCTGGTCCCGCGAATTTCTAAGTTCTCAGGAAAATTTTCTTCAGTTAAGTTTGAAGTCTGAAGTCATACTCCCTTGTATGTATGACTTGCCGCATTTTTTGAGGATTACTTTTCGATTTAATTACTTAATAGGGAACGCTGAAAAAACATGTTTTCCAGAATATCAGTCAAAGAGAATAAATTTACATCAGAACTGAATGTATTATTAAAAAATACTTTTATTAATTGGCTCCTAAAATTATTGTCTCTTAGCTCAATATCAAAATCCAGTGAGGAACGTAAAATCGAAAATAACTAGATTTTAGAACTGCGTCGTCTCTGGATAAAGATTATATATAAATATGTTAAAATCTTAAGTAAGTAGGCGGGAAAAAAAGAACGAAAGACTATCAAAAATTCAGTGTGGGAAAACTTAAAGTAAAGTTGCCCAAAAGTATGTTTAAAACTAAAAATAAACAAAGAAAAGCAGACTAAAAGAAGCATCCTGAATTATTGCGTATATTGACAAAAAATAGAGCAAAAGAATAAGAAGGATGAGTAAAAGATAGTTAATCTCTTGAAATAAAATGAAGAATGATAATAATTTTTTATAAGGCCAGATGACCTGAATGACCGGAAAAAAAAATTTCTCAGACCTTTTGATCGTTACGGGACTTGTGCTCCTTACAGATATCTTTGTACTTACACCAGGATTAAATGAAAGCATACTGAGGAATATTCTTGGGCTACCTCTTGTGCTTTTCTTTCCAGGATATGCTCTTATTGCTGCTCTTTTTCCTGCAAAATTGGATCTTGACGGGATCGAAAGGACAGCCCTTTCCTTCGGACTGAGCATTGCAGTTGTGCCTCTGATAGGGTTAGGTCTCAACTACACTCCATGGGGGATAAGGCTTTTGCCAATTCTTATAAGCCTATCAGTTTTTACTCTCATTATGTGTGGGCTTGCTTACCTAAGGCGAGCAAAACTTCCGGAAACGGATGTTTTCGAAGTGGCTTTCAAGGAAATGGTACTGTCATTCAAGTCCGAACTCTTGGAAAAGCCGGAATCAAAGGTAGATAAAACTCTTAATATCATCCTGATAATTTCTATTCTCCTCTCTGTCGCAACCCTTGTTTATGTAGTTGTAACGCCTAAAGAGGGGGAACATTTTACAGAGTTTTATTTGCTTGGATCTGAAGGAAAAGCTGACAACTATCCTGCAAAGTATACACTTGGAGAGAACGGGACCTTAATTGTGGGAATCGTAAATCATGAATACAGATCTGTAAATTACACAATGGAGATCAGGCTTGGAAACAGATCTTTCCCTCTTCCAGAAAACCAAAGACATGTAAGTCTTGACCATAACGAGAAATGGGAAGAACCAGTTACTATTACTCCTCCTTTTGAGGGTAAGAATATGAAACTTGAGTTTCTGCTCTTTAATGATACTGACAGGAATCTGCCCTATAGAGATCTACATATCTGGATCGACGTAAACTCAACAATAAAACCTGAGGTTTTAAAAACCTCAGAACCTCAACAGGCATAAGATCTGAAGTCATGGATTTTTTACTTTCAGACCAGCAAAATTAACGAGGTCAGATTTTTCAAGTATATCTCATAAGATTTTTGGGTGTGCGGTTTTACGAAGAAATTCAAGTATCCAGGATGAAATCTCTTAATAAATACTCCAATACTTATTCTCA
>CAZCKG010000439.1:0-2346 GCA_964498825.1 uncultured Methanosarcinales archaeon | reverse complement strand
CCCAGGTGGAAAGATGTACAAAAAAGCAAAAATAGGGCATGTAGTGATAGGTTTTGCTCTTCTTCTAATTTTGATTTTCTTTGTTGGGTATACAGGTTATCAAGGTATGAACGAAGTTGAAAAAAAGAGCCGAGCCATTCAAAACATGACCTTTATCGTGAATAATATGCAAGGGGCCCTGGAAGCCGAAGAAAGCTATGTTATTCATGGTGATCCCGTTTACAGGCAGGATGTTTATTACCATCTCAACCTGGTGCCCACACAGGCAGCAATCTCCAGGGAAATATATCTTGGATATCTTGATCCTGTGAATCAAAATCGAATGGATTCTGTTCTGGCAAATTCCAGCGACTTTAAGAAATCTTTTGATAGGTTCGTTGAAGCGGACAATGAAGAGATAGCTGTGAGAACGGAGCTGGTCTCCAATGGCGAGCTTTTGTTGCAGAAAGCTGATGAGATCTATCAAGATCAGATGATTCAATACCAGCAGTATGTAAGAAACGATTCTTCCAGTGAAGTCCTCCAGACAAAATTATCCTATGCTCAGGAAGCCCAGAAAATCAGCATACTTGGTATGGAAGCTCGAAACGAGTATCAGAACTATATAATCACTCCCGAAAATCAGTCTGCAAAAAATTTTGAACGACTTATGGGAGAGATAATTAAAGTTACTGAAAACCTGGATGAGCAATTGGTAAAACCTGAGAATCTTGAACGGGGAAACAGTATACTTTCCAGTTCTAAGAAAATCCAGACTGATTTTGATCGTCTGAAAACTCTTAAAGAGAAAAAAGCCATTGAAGCTGGTAACATGGCAACTATAGCGGCATATGTTGGAGAAGCTGCTACTGATGCCAGTATTGATCAAAAAGAGAAACTTAACGACCTTATTGTGAGTTCTATAAACAAGACCCTTCTTGTAACTTTTCTTTCTATACTTATAGGAGCTTTACTTGTTTTTGTAATTCTGAACGTTTACAGAAAACCTATCTATGAATTGCTTGAAGCGTCCGACAAAATATCTGCAGGCGATCTCAGTGTTAAGATTAAGGGAAGTTCGAGGAGTGAAATTTCTCAACTCTCGGAAGCTTTTAAATCAATGGTTGAGAACCTTCGAAGCTTAATTAAAGAAATTCAAGAAAGTTCATTTCGCCTTTCTATACTTTCGGAAGAAATGTCTGCCTCTTCTGAGGAAATGGCTTATGCTTCCAAAAAAATTTCTGATACTGCAGCAGAAATCTCAAATGGAACAGAATTACAGAGCTCAAAGATAATGGATATAACTCATGCAATGCAGGACATGACCCATAATATTCAGGAAATTGCGGATAATACCCAGAAAGTTTCTAAAAACACTAATCTTGTCAATCATACAATAGGGAATATTGGAGATACTTCAAGAGAAGTCCTGCTAAAGATGGACCTTATTCGTTCCTCTGTTGACGTGACCGAGGAAGTGATCAGGGCTCTGGACTCCAAGTCTCAACAAATCAATGAAATTGTCACTCTTATTACCAGAGTTGCAGACCAGACAAATATGTTAGCTCTGAACGCTGCAATTGAGGCTGCACGGGCTGGCGAAAACGGCAGAGGTTTCTCTGTCGTGGCCGATGAAGTCCGCAAACTTTCTGATGAGTCAGGCCGAGCTGCAAAGGATATTTCGAAATTAATCGATGAGATTAGAAGCAGTATAAGTAATACTGTGGAAAGTATACAGGTAAGTAAAAAAGATGTGCAGGTTGGTACATTCGCCGTTAAAGGAGCAGTTGAAATGGTTTCAGGGATTGTTTTTACAATCCATGAGATAACTAATATGATAGAAGATGTTGCAGCTGCTACAGAGGAACAGTCAGCATCTATTGAAGAAATTACCTCTACTTTAGAAGATATTTCCTCAATATCAGAACAATCTGCTGCAGGAACTCAGGAAACTGCTGCCGCTCTTGAGGAACAGAGTGTTTCAATGTCAGAGCTTGCCAGTATGGCCAGTGATCTTGCCCTTCTTGGAGAAAAGATGAGAAAAGCTACTGAAAAATTCAGGCTTGACAATTTAAAAGAAAAACCGGAAAATATAGCCAGTTAAGTGTTTGACTGGTTGTGAGGCTTTTTAATGTTCGAAGAAATATCCATGGAGGATTCAAAATTATCAGAAGGGAGCCTTCATTCAGAAGAGAGCCTCCAATTAGTAATCTTCGAACTTTCAGGCGAAGAATTCGGAATCGAAATTATGCAGGTTTCCGAAATTATTCCGGCTTCGAAAATTACACGCATCCCTCGAGCTCCTGAATGTGTAAAAGGAATCATTAACCTGCGAGGAAAAATTATTGTTGTGCTGGATCTGAACAA
>CAZCKG010000438.1:0-2358 GCA_964498825.1 uncultured Methanosarcinales archaeon | reverse complement strand
CCATACCTATTAATATTCCCAATACCGTAACTATGTGAACTGACACACCCTAATCATCTTCAGGTGACTTTAAAAATGTATTCTGACAGAATCAATGCATTACCTCCATATCTTTTTGCAGCTATCGATGAAGCAAGGGACGAATTAATTGCGAAGGGAGTAGACGTGATCGACCTTGGAGTGGGCGATCCTGATCTGCCGACACATCCACACATTGTTGAGGCAATGCGGGAAGCTGTCTGTAACCCGAAAACGCATCAGTACCCATCTTATGCCGGGATGCCGGAATTCAGGAAGGCTGCGGCTGAATGGTGCAAGAAATATAAGGGACTTGAGCTTGACCCTGCAACTGAAGTGCTCTCTCTCATAGGGTCAAAGGAAGCTGTGGCACATATCCCGCTCGCTTTTGTAAATCCTGGAGATGTGGTGCTCTACACTGAGCCTGGGTATCCTGTTTATAAGATAGGGACTATGTTTGCGGGCGGAGAGCCGTATCCTCTGCCTCTGAAGGCTGAGAATGATTTCCTTCCTGACCTTGACTCTATCCCGGCAGATGTCCTGAAAAAGGCAAAGCTCTTCTTCTTCAATTATCCCAACAACCCGACTGCCGCAACGGCTGACATGAGGTTCTTTGAAAAAGTTGTGAAGTTCTGCAAAAAGCATGATATCATTGCAGTGCATGACAACGCTTACTGCCAGATGGCATATGACGGATACGAAGCTCCTTCTTTCCTTGCCGCCGACGGTGCAATGGATATAGGAATGGAACTCTATTCCCATTCCAAGACCTACAATATGACAGGGTGGAGGCTTGGATTTGCGGTAGGAAACAAAGATCTCATAAAAGGTCTAGGAAAAGTTAAGTCAAATGTAGACTCCGGCGTTTTTGATGCCATCCAGATTGCAGGCATTGCGGCTCTCAGTTCCTCTCAGGCCTGTGTTGAAGAAGCAAACAAAGTCTATGAGGAAAGGCGGAATGCTCTGATCGAGGGGCTGAAAGCCATGGGACTTGAAGTAAAGCCGCCAAAAGCGACTTTCTACATCTGGGCTCCTGTCCCTAAAGGCTATACCTCAATGAGTTTTGCAAAACTCCTGCTCGAAGAAGCAGGGATAGTTGCAACTCCTGGCGTCGGTTTCGGAGATGCTGGCGAAGGCTATATCAGGTTTGCCCTTACCAAGCCGGTTGACAGAATCAAAGAAGCTGTAGAAAGAATGAAGAAACTTCAGCTCTAACCGATCTGAAAAATATCTTATCCAGACTCAAAATAAATTAAATCTCAAAATAAATCAAACATTCAAAATAGGCGGCATGTTTGAAAAAGCCGCCAAAAATCTCTTTTTTGATCGGAATTTCCGTATCTGCGCTTCTTGAATCGTATTTTGGGATCAAAGGAAATCGTATATTTTCCGGATTAAGTGTGTTACTGGCTTGCAAAGTTGTTTTTATCTTACCTGCAAACCTGCCAAATCCTTATGCGACAGACCTGCCAAATCCTTATGCGACGCATGAGGAGAAAAACGCCAAAAATCTCCCTGACCCGGAGTAGTTTAATCAATTAATCAAGATCAGCCGGTCTTCATATTTCATTCAATTTCCGGAAGTAGGCTCAGAAAAGCATTTCTTTTTTAAGCAATAAATCCTATGTAGACCAGCATGCCAGAACCTACGAGAGAAAACACTGAAGAACCTCCCAGAACCCCAATTAAAGAACATTTCCAGCTAAAAGAAACCATAGTTACGATCGCAGCAGATAAGCAGGAACATATCGAAGCTGCAAAAGAAGCTATCAGGCTTCACAGGGCTGTCCTTGAGACTTACATCCTTTCAGACCCTTATTTTCAGATTACCCTCGAACCCTACGAATGCCCGAAAAACGCCCCTGAGATTGTCAGGAGAATGATAAAAGCCGGAAATACAATGGGTATAGGGCCAATGAGTGCGGTTGCAGGCACAATTTCTGCCCTTGCGGTGGAAGCCATGGTTGAAGCCGGAGCAAAATATGCTATAGTTGATAACGGCGGGGATATCGCATTAATTAATGATAGGCCTGTTATTGTTGGAATCTATGCAGGGCAGTCTCCAATAAAAAACCTGGGACTTGTTTTCGAACCCAGAGACTCGATTACAGGCGTATGCACCTCAGCAGGGACAGTCGGGCCTTCTATCAGTTTTGGGATGGCGGATGCAGCTGCTGTTTTTTCTGATGACGTCTCTCTGGCGGATGCGGCTGCAACTGCGCTTGGAAATGAGGTAGGCACAGGAAGAGAGTCAGTGGAAGCTTCTTTTAAGGCAGTGAAAGGAATTCCCGGAATAAAAGGTGCGCTCGTAATTCAGGGAGAGTATATTGGGATGTGGGG
>CAZCKG010000437.1:0-2368 GCA_964498825.1 uncultured Methanosarcinales archaeon | reverse complement strand
AACCCTTAAGGAGTGTGAAGATTTTATTAAAGGACTCTCTGAGGACGTATATTTGGTGCCTGGCGGATATAAGGTAGAAGATTTCATCCTGCTTGGTACAACTGCTCCTGTAGGTTTTTCAGGAAACGATATTATATTTCAGTTTACAAAACCCTGTTTCGGTTTTTTTGTGATCAGGCTAAAAAGTGAGGCAGAAGAAGTAAAAAGACTTAGGGAGAATTATAAGAAGGATAAAAACGTAAAAAAAATTCAATAAGGGATGAAATAGAGATTACTATCAACCATTTTTTCCCTTGGGTGTTTTCTTTATATTCATATGCTCATGACTTTTATTTGGCTTTTTTACTTCTGTATAATTCAAAAACTTTCAGCAGAAAAATTTTGG
Organism: uncultured Methanosarcinales archaeon; assembly: GCA_964498825.1. Taxonomy (GTDB): domain Archaea; phylum Halobacteriota; class Methanosarcinia; order Methanosarcinales; family Methanosarcinaceae; genus Methanosarcina. Next base: position 1,983 of record CAZCKG010000437.1, on the reverse strand, counting down.
TTTCAAGGTTTCACTTTTTTTGTACATGCAACCCTACACTCAAAGAACTCAGCCGCAGGTAGTTCATGTATCGTGGTCGCAACAATCATCCCTTCCCCTATTTCTTTTACGACCATAATGGGTCTTTCTTCATCATCCTTAAACACCACATCAGCATCTGTTTCCGTAAAGTAACCGTCACAACCTGCAGGGGGGACTATATTTCCCATAAGCTTTTGGGCATCGTGTTCTCCCACGGGTCGAGGTGTGCATTGGTTCTCTTCCATTACATATTTCAGAGAAAAAGGAAGCCATTCGTATTCGTATTCGGGAACAAGAGGACTGAAAATGAGCAGAGTCCCTCCTTTTGTCACAAACTTTTCAAGGGAACGTTTGCCGCGTTCAAGCCCTACACCGGTTTTTGTGTACTGCTTATTTGCAAAACCTGTAGGCAAGACAAGAACTTTACATGCAGGGAGATAAGGAGTGCCAAGAGATGTTGAGAGTGCCCGGCTACATTCAAGCTTATATTCCACAAACAGTTTTTCAAAAAGGAGAGGGCTGTCCCAGAGCAAAATTACGTCACTCATGAAAAGGGATAAGAAACTTCAGAATATGAACTTATCTATATTAAAAGAGCTGGAATTTTGAAAGATCTGGAATTCGAAAAGTTAAGATCCCATACCCATTATTCCGGATTCAGAAACAGAGGTGAAACTCAAACCCTTTTTGAATTCAAACACAATCATGTGAGGGTTGGTGGTAACCGTAAAAGGATAACCAATTGATTTGAAAAAATTTGAATAATATGTTGCAATGTATTCACAGACTCTATTGTCAGAATAATCATGAATCAATTTCACATATTCACTACCTTTTTCCGTGCAAATTTCAATATCGGTTCCTATGCCTTCTGTAAGATAGAGTTCTTTAAAAATCATTATATGCTCGGCAAGGGTGAAAGCCTCAGGAGGTTTGCCTACAACTAATTCGAAATTCCTTACCATGTCAGTTGCGGAAGGGATATTCCCGGAAACAAAAGCTTCGAAAATCTTTCTGTTCATGCTGAGCCACTGATAGTTCTGCTGCCTGTATGTTTTGATGAGATTTCGCCAGAACTCTGGTCTTTTCTGGATTTCTCGTAAAGTGTTTTCCATTGGACCGAAATGTTCTTCAAGCCCCCTGGGAGTCTTCTGGTAATCAAGAAACTCGAAACGCTTAAAATAGACTTTTGTTACATTCGACCTGCAAAACAAGCCCTGAACATCCAGTTTCATATGCTTTGCCATATAAAGAGCTAAAGTATGAGCCATCATAACCCTGAGACAGGGGTTGCCATTTGAGAGAGTAAGGTTTGCATCTTCAGGCTCAAAGTCCTTATTACACTCTGCATCAATTTTGACTTTCCAACCCATCTTCTCGTTGAGTACATTTAAGTGACTGACAATATCGGAAATGTTTTTAACCTTATAAGGGTTGATCAGTTCGTACACAATAGATTCATCAATCAATAACCCTGAAGTTTTCTCAATAAGCCATTCAAAAAGAGTATGATGTACAAGCAGAAATTCTTCTTCCTCAATTAATTTGTTTCGAAGTTCTGCTTTCTGTGAAGCTTTACCTGTATCTTTTTCTCCATTTTCACCCGTTTTCCTTTCCCACGCCAGAGAGGCAGTTTCGATAGCGTCCCTTATTGCCGCGCTTAAGTTCCCATTATTATTTTCCAGAAAGGGTTTTAATTTATCTACATAAGACTGATCAATGGAGATATTTTTTCGGACTATCAAGGGAACTCCCTCTTCTGCCATGAAATAATGAGGAACTTAAAACTTCCTCATTTCGCAAACAGTTTGATTTTCGTAAACCAGATACTAAATTAGAGCTCATACTTCTTAATTATTTTGCTAGACTAAGAGGTGAGAAATATTTGCTCAAAGAAGAGTAAACAAAAAAACAAAAAAGAAAAAAGACAGCAATAGATCAAAGGATAAGTATAAACGAAGA
>CAZCKG010000436.1:0-2377 GCA_964498825.1 uncultured Methanosarcinales archaeon | reverse complement strand
ATTACAGTATAAATAATATTATGCAGATCAAGAAATAATCTGAAGCTTAAAGATAGAAGAAAAAGAAGAAGTAAGATTCACATATCGATCCAAAACAAACAAAAAATATTTTACTATGGAAGGATTTAATTATAAAAAATTATCATATTGTGGGGTTGTATGGAATTTATAAGAAGATATGCAGAGAAATTTACAAAAAACTTAGATGTAATTCTCGGCGTTATGGGATTCAATATAGGGGTATCGATTATTTCTTTGTACTACCTATTTAATTTAAACCAGCAGGACATTGGAGTTACCATACTATCTGCCTGTTTAATATACATCATTTTCAGAAAGAAATTTAAAAGTGAAGCCCCCATATCTTCAGAAACAAGTAAACTAAAAACTATTCTGAGTATTTCATTTTATCTCATTTTCCTGACATGCATATTCATATACAGTATGAACCTGTATTACAGGCCCATATCTTACTTTATACTGATATGTGTCCTGGCAGGCATCATTGCCTCCCAAATCCTTTATGTTAGAGAAGGAGACAGAGTAAGCTCTATATTACTCCAAATATTTCTGCTTTCTATTCTTATACGGGCTGGAATTTTTTACAATTTCCCGAGTCTCATGGGGTATGATGCTTATTTTCATGTGAACATGGCAAGGATAATCTCTGACACAGGATTTGTTGCCCCTCTTCAGATAAGTAGCAAGTATTTCTATTACCCGCTTGCCCATATTTTCATTTCAGTTACTCAGTTAATGGGCAAAGTAGATGTAAAAGATGCAGTGTTTTATTCCATAGGATTTGCCAGTGTTTTCATTACAGCGGCCATTTACCTGATAGGGAAGAAAATTGAAGGCCCCCAAATGGGTCTGCTTGCAGCCCTACTTCTAAACTTGAACAACCATAATATCGTTACAGGCATTGCAAATATAACCCCAGGCTCCCTGGTTCTCTGTTATTTCATATTTATTACATATGCAATATTCAGCGAAAAGCAGGAATTGAAATACACAGGCCTCATTCTGTTAATCACTATTTTGATGATTTTAACTCATCAGTTGACTACATTCGTAGTACTTCTCGCTGTAGTTACTATTTATCTGGGGAAGTTTTTGCACAAAAATCTGTACAAAGATTCTCCTTTTGGAACAAATGGCTTTAATTATATTCTCTTTTTTGTAGTTACTCTTCAGACTTACTGGATGTCTACATATGTCACCACAGATACTTCTTTTTTTGAAATGATTTTTTTGCCTCTAATAGAAGTACTTACCTCAGGGACAAGTTATTCAGCCAATGAACTGATTACTGGCCCCGTAACAAATCAGAATTCACTGGAAGTACTCTTACTTCACATCAGCTACCTTGCTCTACCTTTTTTTGCAATAGGAGGAGTATTAGCATGGTGTTCCCGTGAAGATGCCAAAAAACTCGATAAATTCTCAGTTGCTTTAATAGTTGCCATATTGTATAGTCTTGCTTACGGGATTCCTTTACTTGGAATGAGGAATTTCCTGACAAGCAGATGGTTCCCTTTGATAGCAGTGTTTCTTGTGCTTGTGGGAGCCTCATACATGTTAAAGCTAGTAAGCCTTTTTGGCTCGAAAAAATTAAAGATTCCTGCAATCTTTATAATAGTCCTTTTGTTCTCTTTTGTCATGGTTACAACCCCTGGCATCAATAAAGACAACCCTCTCGTGGCAAAGGATACAACCGTAAGAAACCAGTTTAAAGACATTGAAATTCAGGCTATCAAAACAATATCCGGAAAGTATACAGGAGACCTTCTGCTGGACTCTCCTTACGACAGTTGCCTTTTTTACTGTGATCCCGGATACGACTACAGTAACGCAACATATTTTAATATTCAGAATATACAGACAGGGGAGATCGATAGAGACCCAATGGTTTTATTGAGAAAAACGACTCTTACGGAGCCTGTCTCTATTAACGACCCCGAACGGTATGGAGTTAATTTTATTCAGCCCTTACCAGAAGAGTTCTTCAAGAAGTTTGAAACATCTAATTATTCACAGGTGTATGATAACAAAGAAGTAACTGCCTACTTAAAAGAAAGAAACGTCATTACAAAATAAAAATCCGGGTGAAAAACGCCCCCTGCATCAGGATTTAGATTTCAAAGTTGGAAGCAATATGTCAAACTTTATTTCCAATGTATTAAAACTCGTATCCGGAAGTGTTACTTCACAGATTTTGAGCATACTCCTTGTACCTTTATTAACTAGAATATACACTTCAGATGACTTTGGAGTTTTTCAAATTATTCTCGCGGCATCAGGAATACTGACAATATTCTCTACTTTTTCCTATCAGTTCGCCATAATGTTGCCAAAAACAGAAGAAGACTCTGCAAAT
>CAZCKG010000435.1:0-2384 GCA_964498825.1 uncultured Methanosarcinales archaeon | reverse complement strand
GCCTGATTTCAGGCAGTATAAAGTATGTCATTGAGCCTTTTTACTGGAGATTAGATGCATAGAAATGGGGTGAACTTTCTTTATTTAATCTCCAATTTAATCCCATCATTATTTGAATAAAGTCCTGCTTTTGAGTAGATTAACCTTACCCATTTGAAAATTTCTAAGAGCTTCTTTTGCTAACCTGCAGCTGTAAAGAAATAGCTTTCTGGCTAAGTCTATGAATATGTTTTTACGGCAATAAGTTCTTGAGATATCCTCTACAAATAAGTTTATATGGATTATGTAGACATATCTATCAAAAAAAAATTCAAATGAAAAGTTGAAATAATTTTAAAGAAGAAAAGCAATCTGGAAGCGGTTATATTTCATAGGAGAATTTTCATAAACAGCCTGAAAAATATATTCACTGGGAGAGAAATGAATTTTCGGAGGTTAATTATACAGGGCTTTTCACTCTTTAAGAGCGGTTTTCAGAAAGAATATTACTACCGTATCAAAAATACTTTCACCCCGCTTTCCTAAGCTTTATATTCTGTAACGTAGTACCTAAAAGCGCCTCTCTATAAAAATAAAAATGAACAAGAGGCTTGAGGTAGAAATTATGAAACAAATAACAGAATCAATTAAAGACCGGTTTTTAAAGCTCGGCATCGATGTACCGCAGGAAGACATCGAAACCAGACTTAACGAATTGATTACCAAATTCAAAGTTCCTTCCAACGAAGCCCAGCGCAGCGTGACCAATTATTTTTTGAAGAAGTATTCAATTCCTAAGAATGAGTTTTACATGAGGCAGGCTGAGCCACAGCTGACCAAAATTGCGGACCTTTCAGAGAACGGGCAATGGGCAAACCTTAAGGCGAAGATTGTCCAGCTCTGGGAAAATACTCATGAATCCATATCTCAAGTAGGGCTCCTTGGGGACGAAACAGGAATTATAAAATTTACAGAATGGAAAAATGCTGAACTTCCCAAGCTGGAACAGGGAGAGAGTTATCTTTTCAGGAGTGTTGTAGTCGGAGAGTATAACGGTAGATTCCAGGTTCAACTCAACAGGAACACTTCAATAGAAAAACTGGCTGAAGCCGTTGATGTAGGAGGCGGAGACTTCATTCCAACTGCAAGGGAGGCAGAACTCAGAAATATTGCTGACCTTATCGGAGGGCAGTGGGCTACAGTTAAAGGGAAAGTAGTTCAGCTCTGGGAGAACTCTCACGAATCCATTGAACAGGCAGGACTTCTTGGAGATCCTACAGGTGTCATCAAATTCACCAACTGGGCCAGTTCCGAACTTCCGGATATGGAAGAAGGCAAAAGTTACCTCCTGAAAAACATAGTTGTCAATGAATGGAGCGGTAAGGCTCAAATCCAGCTTAACAGATCGAGTTCCATAGAAGAGCTTGATGAGGATATCTCAGTGGGATCCTCTACGGTCACATACTTTGGTGCAATGGTAGATATCCAGACTGGTTCAGGACTTATAAAACGTTGTCCTGAGTGCAAGAGGGCCCTGGTTAAGGGTGCCTGTCCAGAGCATGGGAAAGTAAAGGGTGAATACGATCTAAGGATAAAAGCTGTCCTGGATTCTGGAACCTCCACTCAGGATGCTCTAATTAACAGGGAACTTACTGAAGAGCTTGTGGGGCTTTCTCTGGATAGTGCAATTGCAATGGCTGCTGACGCTCTTGATCCCGGAGTTGTCCTGGATAAATTGAAACATGAACTGGTAGGCAGATACTACACAGTTACCGGACACAAACTTGATCGCTACATCCTTGTAGATTCAATTGCTCCAAGAGCTTCTCTGGACAGAGAGCTCCTTGAAGAAATGATTACTGAAATGGAGGTGGAGTAAATGGCAGGTTTTTTTAGAGAAGTAGCCCGCAGAGTCTTTGCTCAGGAGTTAAAAGACTCAAACCTGGCTTCACGGGACGAAAGTGACCAGTATGCTCCACAGTACGTTCTGACCCCAACAGGAGCAAAGGTAAACCGCATCTTCCTTGTAGGCACACTTATCGAAAAAGAAGATATCGGCTCTGACTCCGAATACTGGAGAGGCAGGATTTCCGACCCCACTGGTTCTTTCCTTGTCTATGCCGGACAATATCAACCAGAGGCAGCTCAGTTCCTTGCTGACTGCGAATTACCGGCTTTTGTAGCAGTTGTAGGCAAGACCAGCACATATACCACAGATGACGGAAATGTCCTTACCTCCATTCGCCCGGAGTCCATCCAGCAAGTGGACGAAATTACCCGTGATCTCTGGGTACTCGACACGTCAAAACAGACTCTTGAGAGGATAAGAGCACTTAAAACAGAGGAAGATCAGAACTCAAAGCTTGCAAAAGAGCATTATTCTACTGACACGGAAGTCTACCGTG
>CAZCKG010000434.1:0-2391 GCA_964498825.1 uncultured Methanosarcinales archaeon | reverse complement strand
TTGGGGTTCCTTTACTCTTGTCGGTAAAGGCTACATTCAACGGTGCATATCCCGAGGTAACATTACTGGTAAAGTTTGCAACCGGTTTTGTTACTACTTTTATGTAACTCGATTTTGTTATTTTACTGCTACCTGCAGAATTGCTTGCTGTAAGCACTACTGTGTAGTTTCCTGCTTTGGAATATGTATGTGTTGGATTCTGTTCTGTTGAATTCGTTCCATCCCCAAAGGTCCAATTCCATGAAGTTGGGGTTCCTTTACTCTTGTCGGTAAATGCTACATTCAACGGTGCATACCCTGATGTAACATTACTGGTGAAGTTTGCAACCGGTTTTGTAATGGCTGTCACTTTTATGTAGCTCGGTTTTGTTATTTTACTGCTGCCTGCAGAATTACTTGCAGTAAGTACTACAGTATAATTTCCTGCTTTTGAATACTTATGTGTTGGATTCTGCTGTGTTGAGTTTGTCCCGTCTCCGAAATTCCAGTTCCATGCCGTCGGCGATCCTGAACTTTTATCTGTAAAGGCTACATTCAACGGTGCATATCCTGAGGTAACATTACTGGTAAAGTTTGCAACTGGTTTTGTAACTGCTGTCACTTTTATGTAATTTGTTTTTGTTGTCGTATTGCTGCCCAGAGCATTTGTTGCTGTAAGTGCTACCGTGTAATTTCCTGCTGCCGAATAATTATGTGTCGGATTCTGTAATGTTGAGTTTGCTCCGTCTCCAAAAGTCCATATCCAGCTAGTCGGTGAACCTGTGCTCTTATCCGTAAACGTTACAGTCAATGGTGCTTTTCCGGAGGTTGGAGAGGCAGAGAATGCAGCAACCGGAGGACTTGTTATAAGGGTACCCATGTAAATATCAGATCCTCCATTGCGATTATCTGTCCACACTATCCTGTTATCGTAAATAGCATAATCGAATCCATCTCCACCACTGGTAATTTTCATTTTCTGATTAGTGGAAAGGTCACACATGTATATACCATGATATTCCCAACCATCATCCTCCCCACCAACATCCTTCCACAATATCCTGTTACCATAGATTTTAGGAGACGTCTGATCATCTGGACTGGAAGTGATCTGGGTTTCTTTTTTAGTGGAAAGGTTGTACATGTAGATATTAGAGTTTCCATTACGCCGGTCTTCAAACACAACCTTGCCACCGTAGATTACAGGCTCATATTGATCTGATGCATTGGTGGTGATTTGAGTTTCCTTTTGAGTGGAAAGATCGTACATATAGATATCCCAGTTCCCATTGCGATTATCTTGCCATACAATATTGTTACCGTAGGTATCAGGATTAAATGCTTTTCCGCTTGTGGTTATTTGAGTTGTTTTGGAGGTGGATAAATCGTCCAGGTAGATATTTTCTTCCCACTCTCCATCTTCATAGCTTGTTTGACTCCATACTATCTTGTCATTAAAGATATTAGGGAAACTAGGAGAATAATCTGGACCACCACCCGCTATATTAGTTACCTGTTTGGTGGAGAGATCATATACTTCAATGTACCTCCACTCCTCAGAAGTATACTCAGTCAGTAACCATGCTATCTTATTACCAGAGATAACAGGATTACTATATGACAATTCATAACCCATTTCGGGATCTGAATAATCTTCAGCTATCTGAGTTACATTCTTAGTAGAGAGATCGTAAAGCCAGACCCCGGAACATTGGTACGCTATATTATTACTATAGATGTCAGGATTGTACGAATATCCGTTGGTGGTAATCCGAGTCTCATCGATAGTGTACGCGGCTATATCATTTTCTTCTGTATAGAACTCATCAGACAGAACATTGTCATCGGATGCAGATGCCGTAGATGAAACAAAAACTAAAAATATAATAAATACTGAAGTTAAAGCTATTGAATACGCTTTTTCTTTCTTTCTCATTTCCCCTTCCTCTTTCATCTTTTCCATTTATTCGAGTGCCTATTATTTTTTCCTGAACTGTCAAAGTCGAGCATCGATTTTGATTGCAATCAGCCACCATTGCTAGACAACCTGGAAAACATTGAAAACTTACTTGCTTACTTACTTGAGATCTCAACTATTTGCAGTAGTAACTAAGTAAATGTATAATATGTCCAAATATAAAATAGCTAGGAAAGTTTTTAGTATAGAATTCTTCGGCATAAAAAAGTAAGAAAGCTTTGAACATGTATACAGGAAGCTCCGAACCCTGTAGCACAGATGTACGCCAAATCCGAAGAGTAGAAAGGCATAATCAAACTTTGAGAGGAAAGCTGGAAAAAGCCGTCAGAGAGAAGAGGATCTTAAGTATGCACATTAATTACATGGTGCAGGTCCAGAGCTTGATTAACCAGAAGGCAATAGAAGAGCCTGGAAAAAAAAGAAGTCACGGTATA
>CAZCKG010000433.1:0-2399 GCA_964498825.1 uncultured Methanosarcinales archaeon | reverse complement strand
GATTAAAGTTGATCAATATTGACTCTAAAAGAGTCAAAGAGCCATATAACATGTCCTTACCTAGCTGTCTAATACGGAAATTCTAATTCCTGGCTGTCTAATACGGAAATTCTAAGTGATATCCTTTCGAACTATTTGCAGATTTTAATCTTTATGAATTTTTTGTATTGCTCAGTTCTTTTTATGTGGATTTATTTTTCATTTCATTGAGAAGAGAAAGATTCAGCAGTTTTTCAAATACTCCTTTATCCCTGAGTCCGACAATTCTAACCTTAAAACGATCTGTAGTAACATCCCCATTCTCTTGCATGTAAACGTATTTCCCATTTTCAATACCTACGATCACGAAGGAATCAGGAATATAATCAACTCCGAAATAAGTTGCAAACTCAGGATTCTGATTAAGATTTACGGACATTACAGTAACTTTTCCCCCATATTCTGCTGCCAGTTCTTTAACGATGGGTTTCATAGACTGGCACATCGGACACCACTCAGCTCCAAGTCTCAAAAAAACAGGGCCTTCCTGCAGAGACGTATTTATCTGCCCAAGTTCAGTTGCTTCGATAACAACACCTTTCTCCAGAGTATTCTGATATTTCGCAAAAATTTTTTCATTTAGTAAAGAGATAAGATTATTGTTATGGATTAATAGTTCATAGCTGTTGTCTGAAAAAGTCTCATTCACCAGAGGCATGTAATCCATACTTCCGGTTGTCTGGTTGATAGCGTATGGAATATCGCCTATACTATTTCTGTCAGCATCCTGTCCTGTATAGTCATTCCAGAAATTGCCTGTCGAGCTACTGTTCCAGAAGTTACTTTCCTCATCCATAGCATTAATCAAATTAACTAAGTCATTATGGTAAACTGTATTGTTGGATGATTCGTTGAAGTACACTCCAATATTATTAAGATGAAGACTGTTATTGATCAAATTATTGGACTCCGAAGCCTGGCAAAGAGTTCCATATTTGTTTTTAGAAACAAGATTATGAGCGAGCATATTCATTTGAGAAGTTTCCAGAGAAACTCCAATTGTATTAAAACTTACAGTATTATTAACAATAGTAGTATTAGCCGAGCTATTGAGTGAAATTCCCAGGTCATTTGAAATCACAAGATTATTTGATAGTAAGTTTTCGTCAGAATCGACAAGATAGATTCCATAACTCCCAAGGCTTACCAGATTACTGACAATATAGTTACCTTGCGAACCATTGAGAGAAATACCCTGATTATTCTGTATCAGAGTATTATTGCTTAGTGAACAGTTTTTCACCTCTTCAAGGTAGATCCCTGACTCCAGCCGATCAGTTCCCAATGAGCCCCCTGAGATATAAAAACCATCTATTGTCACATTACTTGAGTAAATGTCAAAAACATTATCTTTCGGAATAGCACCAATAACATAAGTCCGACTCTGGCTGCCTGAGAGGCTTGAACCTGAGAGAATTTTGAGTTCTTTATTCACTTTTATGTTTTCCTGATATATTCCCGACCCTACAAGAATTGTATCCCCGTTTTGTGCACTGTTAATAGCTTCTTGAATCGAGCTGTAATTCCCCTCTCCATTAATATCTACAGCAATAATTGTAGCACCTACCGGAGTTATTGTCACCATAAGCACATAGAAAAAAATGATACAAATAGACTGGATAATTCCCCCTTTCGTGAACCTACACCCCCCTAGTAACGAAACGATATAGGAAAAATACAAGCTTTGTTTTTATAATAACTTCTAAGAATAATAATTCGAGACATAAATTGATTTTGAAACATATATTCTGAAAAATGAACCTGAGCTTCTTAGGATTGACCTTTCAGTAAATAGGTGGGGTATCCTGCTTTGATGCCCGCATTCGCCCCTCCAAACTGACAGAGAAAATGCAGAAATATATTCATCATTTTATTCTTATTTTTCATGAACCGTTTTATTTTTCATGAATTCCTTATTCTTATTATTTTTTTACTGGCTGCCTTATAATAGTTTTAAGTTTATCAGGTTTAGTTCTTCGTGCGTCACTTATGTATATTTCGTGATGCCTCTCACCAGGCCTGCTGCCATCAAATTCATAACCACTCTCTTCAATAAAATTATGTAGTTTCTCTATAGTCTGGCCTTCGTCAGAGTAGGGACCAATGTGTATTATATGAGCTGATAACCCCTCATGAATATTTTGAAACCTTATTCTGGAAAGTGCAGGTAGATTTTTCTTTTTACTTACTTCTTCTATGGCTTTTTCGATCATTTCTTTCGTAATAAAATCGGGTTGCCTTACCATTGAGATCCATTTCCAAGCTTTTTTGTCTTTAATGCTGAAATCCTCCATATTTTCAGCCCACCAAAGCCCTTCAAGAGGCATTACAACATAGTCCTGAGAATTTTCTTTCTCAGA
>CAZCKG010000432.1:0-2412 GCA_964498825.1 uncultured Methanosarcinales archaeon | reverse complement strand
CCTCAAAAATCCTGGACAAAATCAGAGAAGACCTCAAGCAAAAAGAAGGAATCCTGGAAGTGCTCCTTCACCACAAAACAGGCGTCATCAAAGCCGGAGAAGACATAGTCTACATTGTCATTGCATCCGGCCACAGGAAGGAACTTTTCCCTGCCCTCAGTGAAGCCATAGAGCGTATAAAGGCAGAAGTCCCGATCTGGAAAAAGGAATTCACAGAAAAAGAAGAATTCTGGGTCCACGACAAAGAATAACTAAGAATAATCTTGTAAAAGAACCTCAAGGCCTCCGGAAGCGGTTAAATGAACAGAAAAACAGAAGCAGCCCAGCATGAAGAAACAGGATTAGAAAAATCTGTGGAAAGGCAAAAAAAGCTCAGAACTGCCATCGTTTTGGCAGGGGGCAGGGGCACAAGGATGGGCATGGTCGAAAAAGCCCTTCTCGAATTTGAAGGAAAAACTATTATTGAGCGCCTGCTGGAAAGCCTTTTTCATGCCGTAGACGAGGTAATCCTTTCAGTTAGGGACAGCGCCCAGAAAGAAAAGTTCAATTCTGTACTTGAAAAATTCCCTGCCCGTGAAATCCGCTTCTGTTTTGACACTTTAAAGGATGCAGGCCCCCTCGAAGGCATTCGGGCAGGACTGCTCGAATCCAGGTCAGAATATTCCTTTGTCTGTGCAGGGGACATGCCTTTTGTAAATTTCAGGGTTGTAGACCTTCTGTTTGAGAAAGCAAACGGTCACGATGCTGCTCTCCCAAAATGGGATGACAGAATGTTTGAGCCTCTGCATGCAGTCTACTCTAAGAAATTGATCCCTGAAATTGAAACAGCCTTTGAGAAAGGAAAGCGATCTGTACTTACGTCACTTTTAGAGATGAAGGATGTAGTGTTTGTCGAGGTTTCAGAAATTAGAGATGTAGATCCTGAACTGAGGACTTTTATGAACATAAATACGGTTGAAGATCTGAAATGTATGATCGAATCAAGGACTAAGAACAAGAAGTAATATTGAAGTCCCTGTCGAATGTTATTGATTTTTTTAAATTGCCGAATTAACCTTAATAGCTTCTTCACCGTTCATTTCCCGCGCTTTGCGCGGCTTTTCCCATAACTCATAATACAAAATAGAAAAATATTTAGCTGACAAGCCTTTCTACTTTTCTAGATTCAATTATCTTGTGCAGGGTTTATTTGGGTCACAGCTCTAATACTAATTGAGCTTTTCATGTTATCCAGCAACCTGCGGCAACATGAGGCAGGAATTGTAAATGGAATCAAACGAGATTAAGGATCTGATAAGAGAAGCTCAAAGAAGTAAAGCAACATCATTTGACATATCACGGAAAGGTCTTAAATCTCTGCCGCCGGAAATCGCAGAACTGAAAAATCTTACGAAACTTAACATAAATGGAAATCACTTGATATCTCTGCCACCAGAAATCGCAGAACTGAAAAATCTTAAGGGACTTTACATATCTTCTAATCAATTGACTTCTCTGCCGCCGGAAATCGCAGAACTGAAAAATCTTAAAGGACTTGACATATCTTCTAATCAATTGACTTCTCTGCCGCCGGAAATTGCAGAACTGAAAAATCTTACAGAACTTAACATATCTTCTAATCAATTGACTTCTCTGCCACCGGAAATCGCAGAACTGAAAAATCTTAAGGGACTTTACATGTCTTTTAATCAATTGACTTCTCTGCCGCCGGAAATCGCAGAACTGAAAAATCTTACGAAACTTAACATAAATGGAAATCACTTGATATCTCTGCCACCGGAAATCGCAGAACTGAAAAATCTTAAGGGACTTTACATATCTTCCAATCAATTGACTTCTCTGCCGCCGGAAATTGCAGAACTGAAAAATCTTGCTACACTTACCATATCTTCTAATCAATTGACTTCTCTGCCGCCGGAAATTGCAGAACTGATAAATCTTAAGGGACTTTACATATCTTTAAATCAATTGACTTCTCTGCCACCGGAAATCGCAGAACTGATAAATCTTAGAGGACTTGACATATCTTATAATCAATTGACTTCTCTGCCGCCGGAAATCGCAGAACTGAAAAATCTTACGGAACTTAACATATCTTATAATCAATTGACTTCTCTGCCGCCGGAAATTGCAGAACTGAAAAATCTTACTATACTTACCATATCTAGAAATCAATTGACTTCGCTGCCGCCGGAAATTTTAGAATTAGGTCTGGATACTAAATGGGAGTATCGACCATTAGAGGAAGGAATATTTTTAGAAGGAAATCCTCTTGAAAACCCTCCTATAGAGATTGTAAAAAAGGGTAGAGAGGCGGTTCTTAATTATTTGAAGTCTCTGGAAGATGAGAAAGAGCTATTAAACGAAGTTAAAGTTTTACTGGTAGGAGACGGGGGTGCAGGTAAAACTTCG
>CAZCKG010000431.1:0-2413 GCA_964498825.1 uncultured Methanosarcinales archaeon | reverse complement strand
AAACATATAAAGAAACTTAATTTTTAAAAATCAACCCCTCCGTACAGGTCTTCGGTTGCAAAACAGGATAATTTGAACCTACAGGCTGAGAAGGCAAAACCCCCCTTTCTGAGCGAGTAAAGCTCAAATCAAATACTTATCCAAAGCGGCCGAGATGAAATAATGAAGTATGTAACCAAGCTAGTTGCAACTTACTTAGTTTTTCTAATTCTTTTAGCCTGCCTGTTTACAGGAGGATGTATGGAGCAAAGTTCCGGGTTAAGTGGAGAGAACGGAACGGAAGGTAAAGAACAAGTAGACAATAACAGAAATTTATCTATTGATCAGAAAGAAAAAGAAAACAACAACAGAAACTTATCTATTGATCAGAAAGGAGAGATAGACAATAATGGAAATTATTCAATAGGTCAGAAAGAAGAAAGCAATAAAATAAGCTTTTCTAGAGGTCACAAAAATGAAGCAGACAATTCTAGAAGTTACTCAACAGGTCATCTGGAAACCGAAGAGGCAAACCTTTCCGATTTAAGGGCAGAAAATTCATCTCTTGCAGGAAATTACATGCTTGAAGCTCTCGATGTCGAGTTGAAAGTGCCTTCTTATGAGTTACCTCTTAATAAAGAAGGAATCTCAAACTATGGAAACTTTTCCAGTAAAATTTATCTGAAAGAATCCGATCTTAAGATGCTGGAAACCAATGGTTTTGTGGTGATAAAAAACCCTTATAATCCTGGAGAAGAAGACATAACCTCAATGTACTCAACCCTCAAGGAAGAGGAAATACCTGTTTTTATTACCACGGATTCCCTGCTGCATCTCTACCATATCCAGTTTGATGAAACCCTTCGGCAAGTAGAAGAGAAGGAGTTTTACGATACCCTATGGGAAACCGATCTCGCCCTGCTAAACTCTTCTATCGAGAAGTATAACGATGCTTCAGGAGAAGAACAGGAAGCTGCAAGAAGAAATACAGCCTATTTCGCGATTGCTTTAAGCCTTCTCCAGCCGAAACCTGAGCAGATTCAGGGACCAGAAGATCCATACGGCTTTGTTGACGAGTCCCTTTTCTCTGAAGTTTCTGGGAAACAATATCAATTTGAAGTCCCTGCGCTTGTAAAAGATGAAGTTGAAGCCGAACTTGCCCTGATAGACGCTCATGAAGGATTTGAAATTTCTCCTGTTTTCAAGTATGAAGAAGATTATTCTCAATATGTGCCCAGAGGCCACTATACTCGATCTGAGAAACTGCAAAACTATTTCAAAGCTTTTATGTGGCATGGCAGGATAAGCATGCTCCTCAAAGATAAACTGATCAAATCCGAAAACCCTGCAAAAGATGCCAGAATCCAGACTATTCAGGCCAGTTTGATTGCTTCTGAACTCCAAAAAGAGCCCGAACTTCTTAAAAATTGGGACAGAATATATGAGGTTACAGCTTTTTACGTAGGTTTTTCCGACGACCTTGGACCTTATGAATATATGGAGGCTCTGGACTCAGTCTTTGGCAGTGGAGAAAGGAAATTTAACGAAACAACAGTTAACGAACTCAAAACTAAACTTGCCGAGTACGAAGGCCCGAAGATCTACGGAGGGACCGGAAACTGTGTCCTTGAACCGCCTTTTACTCCGGAGCAGGCTGATGAATGCCTCAAAAATACAACTGGTTTCCGCTTCATGGGACAGCGTTTCATTCCAGATTCGTACCTATTTTCAAATCTTGTCGAGCCCTATACAGGAGTATATAAGGGAGAATATCCAGAAGGAAATGAAACTCCGTTTACATTTGTTATTTCAGGAGCAGGACGGCCTATTCGAGGCTTCCCTCGCGGGCTTGATGCAATGGCTCTACTGGGTTCAAACAGGTCTGTTTACTGGCTCAACGAGCTTAACGATTCCAATTACGAAAATTATAGTGTTCAATATGGAAAGATGAATTCGGAATTTTCTAATATCAGCGCAGCCGATTGGAACAGAAACCTCTACTGGTCATGGCTTTATTCACTTCAACCTCTTCTGAAAGATTATGGGGGAGGTTATCCCACCTTCATGCAGACTGACGCCTGGCAGGATAAGGAACTGAACACAGCCCTTGCTTCCTGGACAGAACTCAGACACGATACAATTCTTTATGCCAAACAAAGCTACACTATGGTTGGTAGCGCAGGACCGATGCAATTAGAAGAAAAACCTTTTGTAGGATACGTAGAACCTGTCCCTGATTTTTACGCCAGGCTGCTTGCCTTGACGAATATAACAAACCAGGGCCTGGATGAAATGGGTGTACTTGACCAAAACTCAAAAGCAAGGCTAACAAACCTTGAAGGCATCATCTCAAGGCTTCAGGCAATCTCAGTAAAAGAACTCGAAAACGAAGAACTGACAGCAGAAGATTATGAATTTATCAAAAACTTCGGAG
>CAZCKG010000430.1:0-2433 GCA_964498825.1 uncultured Methanosarcinales archaeon | reverse complement strand
ATACCCGTCTTCCTGAAGTCTTAAAGGAAATAGCACAGAGGCTGCATCCTGAAAAGGTTGCCGTTGTCATGACCGGGGAACTTGCAGACTGCTTTGAGAACAAAGAACAGGGTATCCGATTCATAATGGAGGCTGTTGATTCAGCTTTTGGCTCTTCTAAAGTCTCATACGTAAACAACATGGGGAAATTCCAGTGCGGAACTGACAGCATAAGAGAACTTGCAGCCGCTAACTGGGCGGCTTCTGCCAGACTGGTAGGAACAGACATTGGAGATTGTATCTTTGTGGATGTGGGCAGTACCACAAGTGATATAATCCCTATTGTTTCAGGGGAACACAAAGCAGGTTTTACGGACTTTACGCGCCTTAGAAGGAGTGAACTTGTATACGCAGGTACCCTCAGGACAAACCTTGCCGTGTTGCTTGAAAAAGTAAAACTCGAAAACGGCTCATGCAGGACTGCTTCAGAACTCTTCGCAACAACTGCAGACGCTTATCTTTTGCTTGGTAAAATTAATGAAGATATGTATACCTGTGAAACTGCGGACGGGGCAGGCAGGAGCAAAAAGGATGCAATGCGCAGGATTGCCAGGCTTGTATGTGCGGATCTTTCAGAAATCACAGAAGAAGAAATATATGAGATAGCAGCCCAGGTGAAGGAAAAACAGGTTTCTATCCTGGTTGAAGCGATTTCTGAAGTTGCGGAAAGAAACGGGCTTAAAAGAATTGCAGCTGCAGGCCTTGGAGAGTTTTTGATAAAAGAGGCCGCAGAAAGACTGGGTTTTGAACTTATTTCGGTCTCAGAACAATGGGGAGAAGAGATTTCAAAGGTTTTTCCGGCATATGCTGCTGCCCGACTTCTTGATGCCTGAAATTACAGTTTCTGATAACGAATGAATGATGGAAATAAATGAATGGCGGAAATATTTGGTAATTAAAAGCCTGAAAAGGAAAAATTATGAAAGTGGTAGTCAAAATCGGAGGGAGCTTAATCAAAGAAGCGCCTGAACTTGTGGACAGGCTGGTAAAAGAATTTGGTTCAGAGAGTCCTACCTTTGTTGAGGAAGTTGGGGCTTCCGGAAAACTGACGTTCTCTGTCCTCATTGTGCCCGGTGGAGGAATTTTTGCTGACGCCGTAAGGGAAACTGACGAAATGTATTCTCTCGGAGCCGATGCCGCTCACTGGATGGCCATACTTGGGATGGAGCAGTACGCCTGCTATCTCCTGGACAAAAGCAGGGCTTTAGCGACGGAATCAATAGCGGATCTGGCTCAGGGCGTTTCTATCCTTTTTCCTTACAGGCTTCTTAAAACCAGAGATCCCTTACCTCATTCATGGGATGTGACATCTGACACTATTGCAGCCTGGGTGGCGGTGCAGCTCGGTGCGACCTTTGTAAAGGCTACGGATGTAGATGGAATATTAAGAGAAGGAAGGCTGGTCAGAGAAACTTCTGCTTCCAATATTACAGGAAGCTGTTCAAGCTGCATTGACCATGTCCTTCCTCAGTTTCTTCTGAAAAACAAAATTGAATGCTTAATTGTAAATGGGAAATTTCCCGAAAGAGTGATTCAGGCAGTGTATGGTAAGCCTGTGCTTGGTACAGTGGTAAAGGGGAATATTTAAATCGTATATCGTATATGACTAGGAAAGAAGCAAAGCGTATGTAAAGCGTATCTAAAAAGCATCGTTTAAATTCAGCTTATTAAATTTAATACTGTTATTAAAGGTGCTAGGAAGACGGAAAATCAATGTTTCGGGGAAGCACCTTATTCACTGATAACTCGTTCAATTGCTATATCAAATAACTTTAAGGAGAAAAAGAATGTCATCACAAAAAGTTGAATACTGTACTTCATGTGGAATTCGCCTTGTAGAAGAAGGCTACGTAAAGTTCCCCTGTCCTCAGTGTGGATCAGAAGTCGGAAGATGTGCAAGCTGCAGACAGCAGGGTAACATATATACCTGCCCCAAGTGCGGCTACAAAGCTCCCTGATTTCAGGCAGATCTTGAATCACTAAGGTAGCCTTGAATCATTGAGATACTACCGGAAATCTGAAATAAATTTGATCAAGAGGATCATAAAAATAAAGAGGAATTAATAATGGGTGACGTTGCAACAAAAATCAAAATCATGCCAGAAAGCGTTGATACTGACCTTGTAGAGCTGAAAGAAAAACTCAAGAACGTAATTCCGGCAGGAGCCGATCTTCACGGAGATATCGTTGAAGAACCTATTGCTTTTGGATTGAAAGCCCTTATCGTGACATTAATAGTTAACGACGAAGAAGGCGGATCCGAAGTTGTAGAAGAGGTATTTGCAAAAGTTCCGGGCGTGGAGAACGTTCAGGTTCTGGAAGCCTACCGCATTTAAGGAGGAAAAGGTGACCGGCATTTGTCCGGGAAAACTATCTTTTACGTCTCCTTTTTTA
>CAZCKG010000429.1:0-2449 GCA_964498825.1 uncultured Methanosarcinales archaeon | reverse complement strand
TCATAACCCCTTATTTCGTTTTTGCTGTATTTATATTGGAATTTGGAGTACTAATTAACTTAAGTTATTTTTATTTATAATATATTTATATATAAATATTTATTCTTCTTATTACTCTAATTAAATCCAACTTTTCTACTCTCAATTTTTCCCCATTTTTTGCATCCCAATTAAAATTTCAGGATATTTGCTTTCACCATATCTGCAACTTCTTTATGCTCATTCAGAATTCTTTTCTAGCATCAAGGAGCTCGTCAGGGAGTCCTGTGTCAAGCGAGATTTACAGCCGAACCCGCAAGTCTGAAAAATCAGGTTTCTGAGACAAGGTTTTGTCTATCTCGGAGGTATCTGCCAAGTTTAGTATCTTTTTGGGCAAATGTAACCAGTATATCAATTAACTCCTGTTTTTCTAGCTGTTCCAGATAGTTTCTAAGAATCTGGAGTGAAGATTCGTCAGTATCATAAGTTCCAAAGTTTTCGTATCCTGCATGCCCGATTCTGGCTCTTGAGATAAGCGCGTCTTCCTCTGCAATAACAGAAATTTCTTCTTCGAGCTCTATGCGTTCAAGATACTCAAGTACGGCCGCAACTCCATGTTTACAGTTAGATCCTACAGGGCAGGTACAGATTGAGCTCAGTTTTCCATTTCTCAGGGACACCTCTGTGAAATATTCTATTTTTCCCTCTACCCAGGCGACCAGATTGCCTTCATAGGCACGCTTAATTTCAGTTACTCTTCCCTCTTCCTGGTATTTGATCCCCTTTGCAGTGGTTTTTTCTCCAGCCCAATCCTGTAGATCACTCCATTTAAGTTCATTGAAAGGATCGGGGTTTTTGCTTTCTGGTGGCATGAGCTATTATTTCTTTGAAGTAATATAAAAACTGGAAGCGCTTGATTGTACCTTTTATTCTTTCAAGGATAACGATTTTTATTTCCGATTTTCTTCTCAAGAAGCCCGTAAACTGCAGGACTTTGAATCACTTCCCCCCTGGAATTGTAACGGGAACCGTGACAAGGGCAATCCCAGGTTTTTTCAGCGTTATTCCAGGAAACAGAACAACCCATATGTCGGCATGAGGGATTGAGAGTATACAGCACCCCCCCAGAATCCTTATACACTGCCACCTTTTCCGGTCCTTTTTCAAAGAGAGTACCATTCCCTGGCTCAATTTTGGACATTTCTTCCTCAGGAAATTCGACTAACTTTCCGGATCTTGAAGGGTCGTATACTTCAGTCCAGGGATTATCCCTTTCAAGTATCATATCCGTAAGAATAATTGCTGCTGCGGTGCCTGTCGTCATGCCCCACTTCTGAAATCCGGTTGCCAGTAATAAGTGCTCACTATCCGGAGTGAGCCTACCGATGAGTGGCACTCGGTCTTCAGAAATAACATCTTCAGTGGACCAGTGATAGTCAATAGACCGTACTTTATAAATCGACCTGGCCCAGTCCTCAAGATTCCTGTAATGTTGATTTGTTGAGCTTCCATTCCCTGTTGGATGCCCATCCCCAACTACAAGCACAAGTTCGCCTCCTTCTACAGGCTGCGAGCGCAAGGATCTACCTGGCTCTTCGGCATTAATGAACATCCCATCCGGGAACGTTTCCTCTATACGTACACCCAGCACATATGACATTGACTGGTGCAGTTTCTTAAATAACTCCCCGGGACTATCTACAATAGGAAAATGCGTAGACTGAATAAGGTTCTCTGCTTTTACGGTTCCTTTGTCAGTCTTTACGACTACCGGGTCTCCTCCTTCAATCCCTAACGCGCGTGTTTTCTCAAAGATATAACAGCCATCCCCCTGAACTTCTCTGGCAAGGGCGCAAAGGTATTTTCTGGGATGAAACTGTGCCTGGCTGCTGAACTGAACTGAACCGGAAGTCTCAAAAGGCAATGGGAGGTCAGTTTGAAATGAGGCTGGAAGTCCCAGGCTCCTGGCTGCCTGAACCTCATCCAGAATTTTTTGTGAAGAATCTTCAGAACCTGCGTAGACATAAGCTGGCTTGCGGACAAAGTCACATGATATGTCCCATGAGCGAACTATATAATCGATTCTATCGATTGCTGCCTCATTTGATTCTGCATACTGTTTAGCCTGTCCTCTTCCTACTTTCGAGATAAGTCTGTTATAGATCAGACCATGCTGAGATGTAATTTTTGCAGTCGTATAGCCGGTAGCTCCTGTAATAATTCGATCTGCTTCAATTACTGCAACGGACACTCCTGCCAGCTTTAAAAGAAAAGCCGAGGTGATCCCAACGATTCCACCCCCGATTATTGCCACGTCAACGTGAATATCCCCCGGAAGAGGAGGATACTTTGATTCTGGAGTACTTGCCAGCCAGTAAGATTCTGCCTTTCCAGGCAGACTGTAATCCATTTCCTTCTGGTTTACCATATAATCCCCATATCCATTGTTTATTTCCTTAAGGAATAATTC
>CAZCKG010000428.1:0-2455 GCA_964498825.1 uncultured Methanosarcinales archaeon | reverse complement strand
TATTATCGTTTAATAGAATACTGGAACTTAGCATAGTAAAATAGTTATGATTGAACTTCTCGAACTAAAATGGGCTCATTCTTTTGAATTTTATCTTTGGAATAAGCTCAAATTAAACGAAACGCAGCTTTGTGAAGTTATGCAACCCATTTTTTTCAAAAGTTTCTTTGGCTCAAAAAAATAAGTTACTTTTTCTTCAAGACACCTAGATTTCAATGATACAGATAATTGCCAATGAAGAGAAGTTAAATAATAAATAAGAGAATATGGACAGTTAAATAGAAGTGAAATGAATAAATGAAAACCTTCAATGAATCTATATAAAAAAGACCTATTGCGAACAGCGATCCTATTATGAAAGGTAAATCCATAATTTGTTTAGTCTCATCTATTATTACTTTAGTTGGGCCGGGGTGCATCTCACAGCCAAACTCAGAATCAAATAATTCTGAGCAAAATAATACAAATCATAGAGATATCGAGGGCATTAAGAGTGTCGAAGGTCTCTGGATTGGAAGCTTTAAAGTTCCAATTGGTATTGAATTGAGAATTTTATTTAATATTTCCATGAAAACTGACGGTTCCATAAGTGCCACGATGGATAGCCTTGATCAGGGAACGAAAGGCATACCTGTAGAAGCAGCTACTTACAAAGATGGCAATCTAAAGCTCGAAGTGAAATCCATCAATAGTGTTTTTGAAGGGACACTTAAAGCAGACGGCAAAACAATAAATGGGAAATGGAAACAGGCAGGACTTGACCTCCCACTTGTACTGAATCATATTGATAAAGCCCCGAACCTTAGCAGAATGCAGGATCCTGTAAAACCCTATCCTTACATTGAAGAAGAAGTTGCTTATGAAAATAAAGCAGCAGGAGTAAAACTTGCAGGAACTCTTACCTATCCAGATTTAGAAGGGCGTTTCCCAGCAGTGATTCTTATAACCGGTTCCGGTCCGCAAAACCGCGATGAAGAGATCTTCGGCCATCGTCCGTTTCTTGTACTTTCGGATTACCTAACACGCCAGGGAATAGCTGTCCTGAGAGTTGATGATAGAGGCGTTGGGGGATCAACCGGAAACTCCTTGCAAGCTACTACAGAGGACTTTGCAGGGGACGTTCTTACAGGTATCGAATACCTTAAAAGTCTCAAGGAGATAAACCCGACCCAGATAGGTCTTATCGGGCACAGTGAAGGAGGCATAATTGCTCCTATTGTAGCAGTGCAATCTCCAGATGTTGCATTCATTGTCATGATGGCAGGTTCCGGCATGACAGGAGAAGAAATCATCTACTTGCAGAGCGATCTAATTAACAGGGCAGAAGGAGCAGGTAACGAGACTATAGCCAGGAATGAAGCATTAACTAAAAGAATATTTTCCATCGTAATGCAGGAACAAAATAATACAATTGCCGAGGAAGAAATTAGCAAGCTCCTGAAGGCTGGAATGGCTAATATGAGCGAGGAAGAAAAAAAGCTTTCCGGCTATTCTGAAAATAACCTTGATACCCAAATACAAGCAATCTTATCACCATGGATGCGCTTTTTCCTGACGTATGACCCCAAACCAACATTGATGAAAGTTAAATGTCCCGTACTTGCAATTAATGGCGAAAAAGACCTTCAGGTTTCGCCAGAAGAAAATCTCCGTGCTATTGAAGATGCTCTTAAAGCCGGAGGCAATAAGGACTATACTGTAAAAGAGATGCCAGGGCTCAACCATTTATTCCAGACCGCTCAGACAGGGTCTCCTTCTGAGTATGCAAAGATTGAAGAAACCATCTCCTCGGCTGCTCTGGAGTTAATAGGAGACTGGATTCTGGAGCATACACAGAAAAAGGAAAAATGAGCAGTCGAGTGATGAGGCTGAAAAGAAGAATGCTATATTATTAGGAACAGTTTTCAATAATTTTGTTTATTATAAATACAGTTTTTTCTACGTGTCTAACTCAGAGACAAAAGCTTGAATTGAAAAGGAGATCGTACAACTAATGAAAAAATTTGAGTACAAATGTGTCCCTATTCTGAAAATGGGAAAAGGTACCACAAGGGAACTTAATGAATATGGTGCAGAGGGATGGGAACTTATCTGTGTATGGGCTTTCTGGCATTATTTGAAAAGAGAAGTAGAATAAAAATTACAAAATAAGGAGTATTAGAGCTTGGGCTTGAAGCCGGTGAAGAGGCTCAACGAGCCGAATAAAGAGGATATGGATTAAAGAGAAAGCTAATGTTCTTGTTAATTTTGGCTCCTTTTTAAACGTATTGCATTCGTGCGTTATATACATATCAACTTACGCACTTCGTATACTTGGTACAATTCTCGGCTCATACAAAAAATCCTTATTATTATATTTCGAGCGGCTTTTTTTGAATCAGTTTTTGAGCCCGAGGTTGAGAAACTATAATTTTTCTTAGGCTTCAATCCTTAAAAGTTTCAAGGTATCACTTTT
>CAZCKG010000427.1:0-2477 GCA_964498825.1 uncultured Methanosarcinales archaeon | reverse complement strand
GTGCCCAGAAGCTAATTTAGAAGACCAGAGATATCGCTCGGGATATTCTAAATATCCTGAACCAAAGGATAGTCCAAATACTCAAGACTCAGTTTCAAACCTTGTAACGAGGTTGCTCGATGGTATTTTTCGGAGTTAGAATATGTTTTTCTAGAAATCCTTTATGAAGGTCTTACTATTCAATAAATAAGATAAGTTTATTAACCGTAGGCAATTATTAGAACTGAACATCACATATAGAGAATGCCACCTCTGAGATGATATAAATGGACTCAATGGAAAAAATCTTTGGAAAAACCGCACAAATGACGGTACTTAAGAACCTGATCGAAAATCAGAACGAACCAACTTACCTTTCAGGAATAGCTGAAGCAACTGGACTATCACATTCCAGTGTATCAAGAGTTATCGCACCTCTGGTTTCATCAGGCGTTGTTCA
Source organism: uncultured Methanosarcinales archaeon (assembly GCA_964498825.1). GTDB lineage: Archaea > Halobacteriota > Methanosarcinia > Methanosarcinales > Methanosarcinaceae > Methanosarcina. The sequence continues at coordinate 2,038 of CAZCKG010000427.1, read as the reverse complement.
AGAAAAAACTCTAGGAAAGCAAATCAGAATTTTCCAGCTGAACATGGAAAATGAAGCGACAAATGCCATAGTTAATTTTTACAGCAGAATCAACGAGGCAATAAATTAAACCCTGGTAGTAAGTAGGTAAGGGAAATCCAATTTCCCAACTTATCTTTTTTGACCTTGTCTCAAGATATTGACAAACAGCTTGGATGTTATTAAAAACAGTAGTTTATCTGCTTTTTCTTATCCGTCACATGATTCTCAGTTATTTATGAATGTAATAATATAACAACAGATGTTATATTTTTGTTTGCCTCATATTTTCAGATGTTAGTTATAATGATAAGCCACTGCTGAGAGGGTTGTGTATATTGATTACTTCCCCTTCTTTGCTGGCTTTGATGGTATCGATTCTTCTTTATAGGCTTCTTTGGTACTGGAGCCTTTGCTTTCCCACAAGCGGCTCCTGCCTTCTGTAAATCACTCATTGCTTTTCGCATAACTAAACACCCATTTGACTATATTTTATCAAATATTTGATTAAATTGACTTAATCATAGATATAAATTCAGTAATAGAATATCAATTCAATAAGGAAACTATTGAGTAATTGCATTGTTTTAGTATAATAAAAAACGTTTCTCGGGGAAATTTCCATCCCCGTAGCAAGCAGACTGTCCGACAATTACTATTAGTAATAAAAAAGTACTGAAAAAAAACAGGTAAGGCCTTTAAATCAAAAAAAGGAATTTTTATTACTTAAAGTAATTGGTGGACAGTCTTCAAGATGCGGGGTATTCGACTGAAAAAATTTGATGGTGAAGGAGTTTTTCCTTCATAAATTTCTTATTCTAGGCATCGTTATCTATGGTATAAATATCTAGATTTTTAACTGGTTTTGAGAGACTTTACCGAAGAATTGAGTCATAGGCACATTCTCCATGGATAGAAATATCCAGACCTATAAGCTGTTCTTCATCTGAAACTTTTACCGGAGTTATTAGATTTATGAACTTTAGCATGATATAGGTAAATACAAATGCATAGATTGATGCACCTACAACGACCACTACTTCTTTGACAAAGAACGCAATGCCGCCGTAAAGCAGCCCGTCAACTCCTGCCGGATTTATTGCAGTTGAAGCAAAGACTCCTAGGAGAATTGTCCCGGTCACCCCCCCTATTCCATGAACACCCCATACATCCAGAGCATCATCCCATCCCATTCTGTTTTTAATATGTACTGCAAAGTAGCAGACAATGGCTCCGAGGATGCCCATTAATGCAGCCACAGGCAGGGAAACAAGGCCTGCTGCAGGAGTAACGGTTGCAAGGCCTGCAACTGCTCCTGTCATAAGCCCAACAAATTTTGGTTTTGATTCCCTGAACCATTCTATAATCATCCAGGTGATTGATGCAAAAGAGGCTGCAATATCACTGTTCAGGAACGCAAGCGCTGTAATTCCATCCACATTGAGCTCGCTGCCAGCGTTAAAGCCGTACCAGCCAAACCAGAGAAGCGCAGTTCCAATAGCCATTAAAGGGATGTTGTTTGGCTTTGAATTTTTATACTTCCTTGTACCTACGAAAAAGACTGAGGCAAGGGCTGCAAATCCGGCTGTTGCATGGACCACTATTCCACCTGCAAAGTCAAGAACTCCCATCTTTGCAAGCAGGCCGCCTCCCCATACCATATGTACAAAGGGATAGTAAACAAAGAGTTGCCAGATGACAAGGAAAATTATGTAAGCCTTAAAAGTAATCCGGTTTGCAAATGCTCCAGTAATCAGGGCTGGAGTGATGATTGCAAACATCATCTGATAGGCTACGAAGACGAGTTCAGGGAATCCCGAGTTTCCAAACATAGTAGTCGGGGTAATTCCATTCAGGAACATTTTGTCCAGATTTCCTATTATTGCACCTTCGCCTCCGCTGAAGCAAAGGGAATATCCTACGAAAAACCACAAAACAGTTGTCAATCCGAGCGAAACAAAACTCTGCATCATGATTCCTAAAATGTTTTGCTTAGAGGCAAGCCCTCCGTAAAAAAATG
>CAZCKG010000426.1:0-2491 GCA_964498825.1 uncultured Methanosarcinales archaeon | reverse complement strand
GGGAAGTTTTCCATCCCCGCAGCAAGCTAGCGGGGTATTCGACTGAAATAAAATTTACGATTTTTTGAAGGAGTAAATAAAATTTCAGACAAAATAAAATGTATTTCGAAGGAAACGTTAAATATATGTTTTTTCAATGAATAAAACATTAGTCTGCTTTTTGATCTCAAATAGTTTTTAGGTCCCTATAATATTTACTTTTCATCTTTAGAAGGGGCACTCTACAGGATTTTTTTAAATATGCGATTCTTTTCCTCTGAGAGGAATTTTTCTGATTCAAGCGACGTTTTTTAGGTTAATTCTGGATTAATAATACTATCAGAATCTCCGTTTTCAGCATAATTCACAATCCTCGAACTTTTCTCAAGGATTGAGGATTGGGGGAATTTTAAAACGCTGAAAATGAGGAATTCTTAACTGCCGTTGACAATTGCAAAGAGCAAAATATGTGGATTTCCTAAAATGAACATACATCAATAATAAGTGCAATCGTGGTCAATGTAAAAAGATCAGGTACAGTGAGTATCTGAGGCTATCGATAAACTCCTAAAACCAGGTATGAAGAATGAAAAGTTGAAGGAAAAGGATGAAAGGAATGAGTCATTATAGCGAAAATTCCTCTCAAAATTGAAGTATATTAATGAAGCTCAAAGTTTGGCGCTGAAAATTCACAACGGCTACCGTTAGCTATTTTTATGACTCTATTTTTCTGATTAATCCTTTATCCCATAAGACGGAAACCCCCTTTCTCAAAACTCCAAGCTTTGTAAAAAGTTTAAGGAAGGAAGTTAACTCGCTTATTCATCCAGAAGAACAACAGGTTTGATCAGATCTCTTGGCTTTTCTTTCATGAGCATGAGAGCCTTTTCCATGTTGTCGAATCCTTCGAATACGTGGGTGACCATTTTTTCGGGCTTTATTCTTCCGTAAGTACATAGGGCTGCCATTCTTTCCATTCTCAGACGGCCTCCGGTTGTCAGGCCACCACGTATGTCTTTTTGAGACATACCCACCCCCCATTCAATACGTGGAATAGGAAGTATGTCTCCGGTTCCGTAGTAGTTGACGTTTGATACCGTGCCTCCGGGTTTTACAATTTTGACTGCATCTGAAATTGTGTTTTCATTTCCTCCTGCTATGATTACAGAATCCACACCTTTTCCATTTGTCTTTTCAAGAATCTGTTCAACAAGTCCACCTTTTCTGTAATCAATAATTTCAGATGCTCCGAATTCCATGGCAAGATCAACAGAGGCTTTCCGACTTCCTACTGCAATTAGCCTACCAGCACCAAGAATAGATGCACCTGCCACTGCCATCAGACCAACAGGACCAATTCCTATAACTGCAACTGTAGATCCAGTTTTAATATTTGCCATCTCTGCACCCTGTATTCCGGTAGTTGACATATCTGATAGCATGACAGCCTGTTCGAGGGGCATTCCTTTTGGAAGTAGAGCTAAATTCATATCTGCATCATTTACATGGAAATACTCTGCAAAGACTCCATTTTTGGAGTTTGAAAATTTCCATCCAGAAAGCATTCCATTTGAGTGCATAGGTACTCCATCCTGTGCCTCCATGGATCGCCAGTCAGGTGTAATTGCAGGAACAATTACTTTATCGCCTGGTTTGAAGTCTTTGACCTCTGATCCTATTTCTTCTATAACGCCTGTAGCTTCGTGTCCTAAAATTAAATTTTTGCGGTCTCCAAGCGCACCTTCCCAGACAGTATGAATATCTGACGTACACGGCGCGACCGCAAGAGGCCTCACGATTGCATCATATGGTCCTGCTGAAGGTGCTTCAGTATCAATCCAGCCTACTTTCCCAATTTCAAGCATTGCAAATCCTTTCATATTATCCCACCAACCTTTTCAAAATATTTTTTTTCAATGCTTTTTATATTAACCCGCATATTAATCTGCCGTAGTGGTATTTATAATTACTAAGGATGGAAACTGAATTTTATTTTTTAAATATCTCTCCGTTTGGTAGTGCACTATTTGTTGGTTGATGTTATTTCCCAAAACGCAAGCGTTTCTATCAGTGGAAAATTAATCATGAAAACATCAACCGTATAATGATGGACGACCGAAGTACCGAAAAAAGAGAAAGCAATAAAAAACCGTTAAGAAAAAAGTGATCAATAGGTCATAATTAAAGAGAACCAGCTCACTGAAATTTGCTGATTGAATCTTAATTAAGATAGCTATTGACCTCGTTTTACCCAAGCTGAATTTACGTTTTGTGTTTAGTTCTGCTCATTATGCGGTTGTATTGTAATTATTGGTTATGGTATTTCCTGAATTATCCCCATTATATGTTCTACTTCCTGAATCCTCACCATTATTTTCGGTTTTTCCTGCATTCTCACCATTATTGTTGGTGCTTCCTGCATTCTCCCCGTTATTTTCGATGTTTCCTCCATTTTCTTCATAATTTCTGGAGCCTGCATCCTCTGCATTATTGTTGGTGCTTCCAGAATTCT
>CAZCKG010000425.1:0-2493 GCA_964498825.1 uncultured Methanosarcinales archaeon | reverse complement strand
AAAAATTCAAGAATGTGAGTAAGAATTGTTTTTTTCAAAAATATCAACCATGTAAAGATGGAAGAACAAAAAAACAAATTTCCCAAATTCCTGTCTCTGAGGATATTTATTGTATCCATAGAAAACGAGAAAAAGAATTAAAAAGAAAGAATTGAAAAAAGAAAGAAATAAAAAGAAGAACAAAAAAACAAAATAGGGTGAAGGATTACCCCCTTCACCACAGATTTTCAATATATTTTTGTAGATTTTATAAATCTTTTGTGAAATCAAACTTTATGTCAGTCTTACTGATTCTTGTTTTCTTTTCACAGTAACTCACATTTTATTTGATTCTGTTTCGTTGGTACCCTCTTCCATACCTTCTGGTTCTGTTTCGTTTGTGCTTTCTTCCATTTCACCTACTTTTGTATTGTTCTCTTCCATACTTTCTGGTTCTGTTTCGTTGATGCTTTCTTCAATTTCGCCTACTTCTGTTTCATTTATCCCTGTTCCCGTTTCGCTGGTATTGAGGTTTTGTACAGGAATTGGGGACACTTCGGGTTTAAATCCACCCACAAGAGGCAGGAAATCCGTGTAGTTATTGCTCTTTAGATCGTAGACTGAATCAGCAATACCATCTCGATCTGCATCTGTTGCGCTTTGTGAAAATCCTGAACCATCAGGTTTTCCCCAGAAGTTCCCGCCGATAAAGGGACCACCTACAATATTCGTACCTTCGGTTTTTGTTGTATTCCAGATATTTCCGAAACTTCCCTCTTTAAGATCTGTATTAAAGAAGTTATTGAAGTAATTATCAAAGACAATATTATTGCTGCTTGTAGAGCTTATGAAAATGCCGGAAATACTGTTCGAAATAATAGTGTTTCCTGAAATGATGTTTCCATCACAGGTAATCAGGTGAATGCCACTTCCGCTGTTTGAGATTTCATTTCCGGAAATCTTATTCCCCGTTGAATAATACAGCAAGAGCCCGTATTCTCTATTATTCTGAATTGTGTTGTTTGATAGAGTATTTGCACCAGATGTTGTCATATAAACACCTCTACCATTACCGGAAACCGTGCAATTACTCAAACTATTGCTACTCGAGTTACTCAGATAAATTCCATGACCTTCGTTCGAGTTTACAATGATGTCTGTAAAGCTGTTATCACTGGAATTTGCAAGGACGATACCGTGGATATAGTTTGAACTTGCCGTGTTATTTGAGAAAATATTCCACTGTGAACGCTGGAGATAAATTCCATTCTTGTTATTCAGAGCAGTATTGTTTGACAGGGTATTGTAACTGGCATCCCGCAGATTAATTCCTCTTCCACCTTCCTTGAGTGTGTTATTAAATACATTACTGTTGTTGGAAAAAGCCAGCTCTATCCCTAAAGTATCGTTTAACAGCGTGTTCTCATCGAGAGTACAGTTAGCAGAATTCATTAGAGAAATACCTGAGACATTACTGTCAGAGACAGTGTTCCCTGAGATGTCGCTATTTGCTGACGATGAAAGCCTTATTCCTTCCCCATTATTCAAAATCACGTTACCGGAAAGCGTGCTTTCACCTGACCTCAACAGAAAAATGCCTCTATTATTATTGGCTGCTGTATTATTGACCATATTGTTATTACTCGAATCAAGCAGTCCTATACCATAAAAGATATTTGAATCCGCAGTGTTATTTGTCAGATCATTATTACCGGAAGACTTAAGGAAAATGCCGTAATCTCCATTTGAGTTTGCCGCATTATCTTCCAGGATGTTCTTGTTACATGTGTCCAGAACAATACCATGACTGGAACTCTCACTTATTATGTTTCCCGATAGTTTGTTTCCTTCAGAGTTGAAAACGTAAACTCCGTATCTCTGCTTTGAAATAATATTGTCCTGAATCGTGTTATAGTTAGATCTTTCAATGTTAACTGCTCTTCTGCCCTCTGTTATCGTATTGTTAAGAATATTATTGTACATAGAATTCTTTAAGTACACTCCAAGTGCGTCATTAAGAATCAAATTGTTTTCTATTGTACATTTATTGGATGAAAGAAGATAAAATCCTGACTTTTCAATCGCAGCTCCTGCAATACTGAGCCCCTTGATTGTGATGCCATCCGCTTCTATACGGAAAACATCCGTAGCATTACTATTCGACACAATTATTGTGTCTTCAGGGCTTCCGGATGCTGATCTGATTATGAGATTATCCTTTGTTATAACTATATTTTCGGTATAGTTTCCGGGACCTATGACTATTTCATCCCCCGAAGTCGCATTATTTACTGCAGCCTGTATCGATCCTCCTGACTGAACTAAAATCTCGGCTGCAGTCCCTGTACTCGAGCTTATTGCGAAAATAAGAAAAGCTACCGCTAAAGTGATAAATCTGTTAATTTACATCCCCCGCATTCTATATAAGTTATTATTTAAATTTAAATTAATAAATTACAAATTAAACATTAAGTCATATAAATATATTGAATTAGAATAATATCAAAAAAAAGA
>CAZCKG010000424.1:0-2511 GCA_964498825.1 uncultured Methanosarcinales archaeon | reverse complement strand
TAAAAAAATTTAGAGAGAATAGATTAAAATGGATTTTCTTACAATAAGAAGAAGTAAAAAGAATTGAGATTATCCTTATAATTTTTTTCTCATTATATCTCAGTTACTTTGGGGGGGAATATGAATATAATCAACGACAGTTTACCTGAGGGTGGATTTCCTATTGTCGAACTTTCCAACGTCAGGAAGAGTTATTTACTTGGAAATCTGGAAGTTCCGGTTCTCTCGGATATTAACCTTAAAATAGTCGTGGGAGAGTTTCTCGCTATTATGGGTCCATCGGGCTCAGGGAAAAGTACACTTATGAACCTCATAGGTTGCCTTGACCGGCCTACTGAAGGTCAGGTGCTTATAAGAGGAAGTGATCTCCAGAGGATGTCAGACAAAGAACTCGCCCGCCTAAGAGGTCTTGAAATAGGTTTTGTTTTTCAAAATTTTAATCTGGTTCCGCGCCTGACGGCTCTTGAGAATGTCTTGCTCCCTACTTTTGCGAATTCGAGAACTAGTGCTGATCCAGTAAAACGTGCAAAAGAGCTCCTTGAAACTATGGGACTGCAGGATCGTATGCACCACAGGCCAGGGGAACTTTCAGGGGGCCAGGCTCAAAGAGTCTCAATAGCAAGGGCGCTTATTAATGACCCTGCTATTCTTCTTGCGGATGAACCGACCGGAAATCTTGACTCCAGGACCGGAGCTGAGATTCTTAGAATACTTATGAATCTGAATACTGAAGGAAGAACGATAATAATAGTTACACACGACTCTGAAATTGCTAAGTATGCTGATCGAGTCGTTATGGTGAAGGATGGAATAATCCAGTTTAATTAAAGGTGGGATCATATGGAAATAGTTAAAAAGAATGTTGTTGCAGCTTTTTTTTCTTTACTTTTGGTTTTCTCTTCACTTGCAATTCCTGCGTCTGCAGATGTTGGAAGTGCAAGCCTTAAAATTACAATCATCGAAACAAATCCCTATCCTGCAAAGATAGGGGAATACTTAAACCTTACGTTACAGGTGGAAAATGTTGGGCAGGATAAAGCTGGTAATGTTGACATAGAAGTTGTTCCTAAGTATCCTTTCTCTCTTGATCCTGGGATAAATGCCGTACAAAACGTTGGGGCTCTCAACCCAGGCAGAACTGCAACGAAAGAATTCTATCTTTTTGTGGACAAAAACGCTCAGAAAGGAGTCCGCTCCCTTGAAGTCCGTGCAAGAGCCGATAAAAGCAGTCCGTGGAGCGAGAAAAGTTTTGATATAAGGGTCGGTACTCAAACATATAACAGTAAAGGTACAGTTGAACTTGAGACTGTTGTTTCGAACCCAGAGATTTTCATGCCTGGAGATCGGGGCACTGTTACAGTAACTCTCAAGAATACCGCAACTACTCCTACTGTCACCATTGATGAGAGTAGTTATGATACCAATGCCAGAATTCAGTCAGCTGTTTTAGAGCCATTGTCTGATGAGATAATCGTACTTGACTCTCCATATGAAGAAATGGGTATTATAGGGCCTGGAGATAGTATTAAATTAACTTTCAATGTTAGGGTTGCAGAGAACGCCATGGATGGGAATCACAATCTTGAACTAGCAATAGAGGGTAATTCTTTCGATTATAACAGCAAAAAGAATATTCCTCTTAAGGTCGATTCTTCAAATATAAAGGTGATCCCTTCAAAAGCACTTCAGCTTGTCAATGGACAATCTACAATCGAATTTGACGTGGCAAATACCCATCCTAACGAGCTTAACTCAGTAAGCATAAAACCTGAAGCTGAGGGTGTGAAATTTTATCCTGCAGAATATTTCATAGGGCCAATGGATCCGGATGAGCTTTTTACTGTCGAATTTGATGCGGTAAAAGATAATTCTTCGGGTTTCACGGAAGATTCAGGTAAAGTAAACATGAGCCTTACTGCAGATTATAACAATGGAATTAACAGGCACGCAAATGTCATCGGGAATCTTAATCTTGCAGACGATTCCGAATCTTCAGAATCAAATTCAACATCAGTAATAGCAGGTGGACTTGTTATTATTTCTGTTCCTGCGGCCTTTCTGTATTACAGAAGAAAAAAAGCAGCGAGATAAATTGACTGATATCATATTTGTGAGGTAAAATATGATCAGATTTGCGCAGGCAACTCGAATTGCTTTGGGGAGTATAGGAAGTGCTAAGCTTAGGTCGTCACTTACTACACTTGGAATAGTAATTGGCATAGCTGCAGTAGTTGTTAATGCATCTCTTGGTGCCAGTTTTAATCAGTTTTTTACTAATGAAATTTCTTCTGTTGGCTCAAACTTTATTATCACGTACAGCAAGCAGCCCAATATTTTCTTCGACAACGAGTACAGTTTAATGAAAAGTACCCAGGGGATTACCGGAGTGTCTCCCCGAAAATCGATGACTGGAGAGCTAACCTATCTTTCGGAAACTAAATCAGTGAATATTGCAGGGGTTAATGAGGATTTTCAGGAAATTCAGGGCTTAAAGATGGAAAGAGGCAGTTT
>CAZCKG010000423.1:0-2512 GCA_964498825.1 uncultured Methanosarcinales archaeon | reverse complement strand
ATGATTCTAAAAATTTAATGATTTGATGATAAAATTGATTTTGGGATAAGCTCAACTAAAATTTGGAGCGGGGGCACGAACATACTCCTTTGCTGATAGTGGGGAGCGCCATTGCAACTTTGATTATTTTTCGTTGAAAGTCTCATATATTGAGATGCTTAGCCATAGTTCCTACCTTCATCTCAGATAAAGAAGGTTAATTTAATCTGGTAGAGACTCTATGCTGAGTAGCAACTAAAATAAGAAGGAGTTCTATCAAGTGCCTCAACTCAGGAATACAAATTATCCATATTGGACTTCAAACTGATATGACAGAACCTGATTTGACAGTTAGATAAAAAATAAGTGCTCTTTGTTTTGTGTTATTCGGTCAAATAAACATCATAAATGTATTTTTGAGTATCTCAAACATTTGGTCGTCCGCTTTTACATGGTTGATATTTAGAAAAAAACAATTCTTACTCACATTCTTGAATTTTTACCCTTACATCCCTTACATCCATATTCGCCATACTGCGTCGTTCTTGTCACGCTCGACGCAGGAGAGCGGTCATCCTCAAAAAGAGAAAAAAGAATATAAATAACCCCGTAAATAAAAACGACTGTACTCCCTTCAAGGAATTAACATGTAAAAATGAAAGGGGAAAAGGATAACTTTCTGATTCTTTTTCCTTTTTTCTGTTTTTTTGCAGGGCCGCCAGACAAGCTGGCGGAAGCACTCATATTTATCTGTGAATTTTTATGAAGTCTCATAGATCAAGAAAAGCATTCTTCAGATAGGGTAGATTGTTCTGAACTCAGTTTATTCTGGTAACAGTATGAATTCATCTGCTACTTTTTTTACGTTGCAGTCAAGACAGGTGCAACCCTCCAAAGAGTAGAGTCGAAAAAAAAGATTCTATGTTCGGATTTAGAATAATATCAACCTATTAATACAGAACCACCAAACATTTCGATCATGTGCCTTTATCGGAAGTTTTTAACCCCTAATGGAAAATTCAGTTGAGATAATCATTTCAAGTTATTGAGCAAATATCAAAAGATAGTAGCAGGAAAAATGTTATTTTGTTATAAATGAACAGGAAAAAGGAGAAAAATATGTCCTTTAAAAGCTTCCTTTTGAAAAGATTAATAGAATCAGATAAGATTCCCTGTTATTTGAAATGGAAAAAGTCCGTTAGTGGCATTGGGACAATATATATAAACACTCTGGAAATGATGCAGGAAAAATATGGAAAAGATGGCGTAAACAACTTAAATAGAGTTATGTATAATATCGGTATTAGTCAATCAACAGAGATTCTGGAGATTCTGGATTTGAAAAGAGATCCGGAAGGTTGTGCTTATGCACTGCTGGTGATGCATCGAATTTTCGGGATCAAAAGCAAAATAATACAGAATAACAACAACAAAATAATTATTCATGCCAGGAAGTGCTGTTGGGCAGGACAGATAAAAGGATGGAATGGCAGAACCTGTTTGTCTATGGACAATTATGAAGCCGGGTTGATTGAAGGTATATTGCCAGCTTCGAAACATGCATACACTAAAAGAAGAAGTTGTGGTGAGAATATCTGTGAACTTGTTATAAACTTTAGCGAAGGTAATTGATTTCTTTCGTTGCCATATTCGTATTCTCTTCAAATTATACTTTTTCTAAATAGCAGCAAAAATATAATAATTGTTCCATTTCACCTTAATTTCTAAACCTTTCTCTATTTACATGTGAATCCAATGCTGACTTTGATATATACTCATTATCGTTTCAAAAGTTCTTTGGATTCCGTATCTGTTCAGATTGCTGTCAACAAGTCTGATGCATTATCGCAAATATTATGCCTCAATGAAAAGTATATTGAGCCATTTTTTTCAGAATGAACTATTGAGTTTCCTACAAGAGAATAAATACTTCTGCTATAAATTGATGTCAACATTTCTATCCAGATTAGAGCTTCAGTCACCTGATATTCTTCGTTTCAAGAAAGTTAAGAGCGTATTTGCGTTTCAACTCCTTAAACAGCAGTCCTATGTCTCACCTTGCTCTATATAATTCGTAATGTCTATTGCATTCAAAACATCTTTCTAAATGTTTGTGATATTTTGTGGTGTTTTTCATCTCGTACAATAAGACCAGTTTCTTTAGAGTCTTGCCTTTTCCTCCTTCAGGAAACATTTCCCGAAGATGGTTTTCAAGATTAGATGGGGAAAAAGGGGGCATAGATATAGAGAGATTTGGTCATTATTATAAAAACATATACAATAAATGGAATTTAATGCTTAATCAATGATGAATGAAGCATCATTAAGTCCAAAAAAGCTGTAAATAAAAAACAGTTTCCAATTTTATACAACATATACAAAAGGATTTCATTCTATAATAAATTTTATACGACCGAGGTTCTAGACTGATAATCCTTCCTCCCTATGCTCTAATTCATCTATATTATTTTCATGCTGTCAGCCCTTATAATCTAAGAAGAACTGGAAAAACCGTGATTTTTGCAGATTTAAA
>CAZCKG010000422.1:0-2519 GCA_964498825.1 uncultured Methanosarcinales archaeon | reverse complement strand
CGTAAATATCCTTCTGGATATGAGTAAAAATTAATGTCATTTGAGAATTAAACCAGCAGTAAATAACTCAATTTAGGGATTAATATCTGAACGTTTCACCTCAAAGAAAAGCATGATTCAACTTATTTTAAAAAATAGAGTTTTAAAAAAAGCTTTTAATAATGAAATATTATTTCAAAGAATATATATACCATGCATATAACTATAGAATACGCTATTCCATTACCTGGAAACGAATACTAAATCTTGAAAAAAGAAATTTTGATAAACCCTTATAATTTTTGAAAACGCCTTGCGTAAGAGAAACAGGTGAATAAGGATTATTCAGACCTAAAGCTCGTATATAACATCTTAAAAGTGATTAAGATGCCGCATCTGTCCGAAAATTTCGGTCTTTAATTGCCGTTCTTTACACAAAGATTATTATAGGGGTAAATCCATATCGAAATGGGGATAACTTCAGTATTGGTGGTGTGTAAAAAATGAAATCATTCGCATTAGTCCGGGCAGACGACTCGGATAAAGTAAAAATAGCATTACATGACCTTGAACGATACGGACACATTCAATTTTCAGCCACTCCTAAATGCATAGAACCAAACTATGCTGATGAGCTTCTTGTGAATGTGATGGGTGTATCTCTCAAGTCAAAATGTAATTCAGCGGCACTGGTAGAATTGAATAATCATGCTGGAGCTGCGATAAGCAGGTTGAAGAAAATTCATCCCCCTGCTCATATAATAATTATCAGTCCAAGACACAAAATGTTTGAAGAACTGGCTGACAAATTCTCAAAGTATCCGGAATTTGACCGGACATTTAATCATCAAAAAAGCCCACAAAGTATGGAAATGCTGCAGGAGAAAGGGGAAGTTCCCAATCCCATGCATAAAGAATAAGAAAATCTACAATTATCGAGAATAATCCATAATTTTTATTTTTTTCTACAGAAAAAGTAATTACCTATTTAACTGCATTTTTCTTTATCTTCTTGAAGTCTTCAGTTCTTAGATCTATTCAAGATATTTTATACATGTTTTCGCACTATTCTTAAAATATTTTTATACATACTTTAGAACTATTCTTACGAAAGGAGTCTCGAATAGATTCATAATTTCACTTTTCACTTAATATCTTCGTCAAAACTTGAACCGGTCTTCAATCTTAGATTCGAAACATAGGTATACAGGCTTTCCACATCTTTAATTTCTTTTTGAGAAATAAGCCTCAGCTTATTTCGGATCTGAAGCTCAGGTTTCAGACCAAAACTTTTGAGATATTCTGAAAGCTTTGCAGCAAGTATGTCACCTCGCCTGTCCCAATCCGTAAGTATGACTACTTCACTGCCACGTCTTGCAATATCCTCAGAAAAATTAAAAAGAGAATGTCTTGTTGCAAGTTCAAAGTTACCTTCGACTCCAAGTCCTTTCAATGAAAAAATATCTCTTTTTCCCTCCACGATAATGATCGCTCCTTTTTCTGAATACTCTAAAAGTTCGGCGAGTAGCTCTTCAATCCGTTCAAGCCTTTTTCTGTAAATTTCAGGATCAACCACGTTGTTCTGCAACCTTTTTTGTAGCTAAAATATCAAGAAATTGGACTTATCTTTCAAAATATTTCTCAAAAACTAAAAACTAATGTTAATAACTCCATCCATTCTTAAAAGAAATTTTATTTTTATATTTAGTTATTTGTTGAATATAGATATGTCTATTTACCTATATACTACCTTAATTCCTTAAGTAGACTGCAAAAATAGAAACCGCCTGCTGGTAAGAGACTCCTTTTATCAATAAAGATTTCTTACTGCTTGTCGCTCCACTGCTGATAACAATATCCGAACTGCTGATTCCGAAGAGTTTGGCAAGGCACTCGACCAGCTGTTCATTAGCTTTTCCTTTTTGAGCATTTTTTGTTAATTTTACTTCAATTCTTTTACGCCATTCATTATAACCACTGGGAACCGAGACTGACTTGGAACCGGGAGTAACCTCGATGTCAATAAGAACAGCTGAATTAAGGTTTTTTATTGCCTCTTCAAAGGACATATGTGTTATACCTTTCTAAGTATTCTATAAAACAATAACGAATTAGCGCGGAGAGGGGAAGAATATCCATAGGTAGCAAAAATATAATCAGATATTGATAAAACCACTAATGAAATTGATACCAAAATGATTAGTAAAGTAACTGACAAATATGATTGACAGATATGGTTTTTGAAAGCAGGAGAGAATAGTGTTGTAGCCCGGACGCACTAACTCCGAAAGTTCATCCTCTGGTTTTCCGCAGTCCCTTTCAGTTACCCTCGTGCCAGGCAATGTCACACTACCGATGTACCGCATTGGGGTTGTCTGTACACTCACAGTTAGGTTATCCCATTATCTCGTGCAAGGACCTATACAATGCGATAAATGGCATATAAATCCGTAATGATATATAAAAATAACTGAAAAACATCTTTGATTTCAAATAATAATGTTTAAACTGTAGCCATATGAAAGTCATTAAAGAGCAAT
>CAZCKG010000421.1:0-2521 GCA_964498825.1 uncultured Methanosarcinales archaeon | reverse complement strand
TATCTTAGCCAAAAAGTAGTCTGCTTGAGCGAACACAGTGAGTGAAACGGACCTCGTGCTGTTGCGATTACATCGCAACTCCCAGAAAATCTCCTATCTCCTGTGCTCCCGAAGCGAAATTTGAGATTCTAACCATAAAGTTAGTCTGCTTGAGCGAGCGAAGCGAGTGAAACGGACCCCGTGCTCCCGAAGCGGAACTCGGGAAGTGGAACTCGGGAAGCGGAACTCGGGAAGCGGAACTCGGGCAACAAATAATTTAATAATGAGTTATGACTATTCACCTACGTTTCAGTATCATATGTTTCAGTATCATATGTTTCAGTATCATATGTTTCAGTATCATATGTTTCAGCATAATCCTTACATTTTCATTTAATTTACTTCCAACTAAGGTGAACTTATGTCTTTAGCAAATCTAAGAACACATTATACAGCCGACGTCAAACCCGAAAAGGTTGAAAACGGCCAGAAAATCACCCTTGCAGGCTGGGTCCATGAAGTAAGGGACCTCGGAGGAATCTGTTTTGTAGTGCTCAGGGACCGCGAAGGAAAAGCTCAGGTCACACTTGTAAAGAAAAAAATTGACAAAGAACTCTTTGACACTGCAAAAAGGCTTGTCCGTGAATCCGTAATTACAGTAACCGGATCTGTCAAGTTCGAAGAAAAAGCCCCGAACGGATATGAACTGCTTCCTGATGAAATCACTGTCCTGAATATTGCAGGCTCTCCACTTCCAATGGACACCACAGGAAAGGTAGATGCCGATCTTGATACCAGGCTTGACTCCCGCTTTATCGACCTCAGAAGGTTAGAGTCAACGGCAGTTTTCAAGATAAGGCACCAGGCTCTCCAGGCCATCAGGGAATACTTCGTGAAAAATAACTTTATCGAAACCGCAACTCCAAAGGTTGTAGCAACTGCAACCGAAGGTGGAACTGCACTTTTCCCCATTACCTATTTTGATAGGGAAGCTTTCCTGAACCAGAGTCCTCAGCTTTTCAAACAGATCCTCATGGGCGGCGGGTTTGACAGAGTCTTTGAAATAGGTCCTATCTTCAGGGCAGAAGAACACGATACCCGCAGACACTTAAACGAAGCTACTTCTATCGACGTTGAGGTTAGCTTTGCAGACCATTTCGATGTAATGGAAATTCTGGAAAATCTTGTAGCTTATGTCTATATCCAAATAGTTGAAAAGTGTAAGCCTTCTCTTGAAGCTCTCGGCGTTGAACTGAAAGTTCCAAAGACACCTTTCCTGAAGCTTACCTATGATGAGGTAATAGAGATCATAAATGCCCATTCTGAAGAAAAAATGCACTGGGGGGATGATCTCGGTACTCTGGGTGAGCACATTGTTGGAGATTATGTCTTTGAGACTACAGGCGAGTCTCATTATTTCATTATTGACTGGCCCACGGAGATTAAGCCGTTCTACGCAATGCCTTATGAGGACAGGCCTGAGTTCAGCAAGTCTTTTGACATGATGCACCGCACGATGGAACTTTCCTCAGGAGCTCAGCGTATCCACATTCCTGATTTGCTTAAACGCAGAATAGAATCCCAGGGCCTGAACCCTGACGGCTTTGAGTTCTATTTGAAGGCTTTCGAATACGGCATGCCGCCACATGCAGGCTGGGG
Source organism: uncultured Methanosarcinales archaeon (assembly GCA_964498825.1). GTDB lineage: Archaea > Halobacteriota > Methanosarcinia > Methanosarcinales > Methanosarcinaceae > Methanosarcina. The sequence continues at coordinate 883 of CAZCKG010000421.1, read as the reverse complement.
CATGGGTTGTGAACGCTTTGTTATGACGATGCTCGGAACTGACAATATAAGGGATACCGTGCTCTTCCCGAGGGACAGGAGAAGACTTTCTCCCTGAGATCCCTCCCTTTTTATTTTGAGAATTTTTCCAATTTTAAACTTTTTACAATTCTTTTTTCATGATTCGAATGGAAGGAAACAAATTTCAGGATTCGAATGGAAGGAACCACAATGACAGAACGGAATGCATCCGCTGAGTCTGCGGAAAAACGTGCAGCTGGAATTGCAGCTTCGCAAATTGTAAAATCGGGAATGATAGTAGGGCTTGGAACAGGCTCAACAGTTGCATACACCATAAAAGAACTTGGAAGAAGAGTCAGGGAAGAAGGGCTTGAGATCCTGGGTGTTGTTACTTCATACCAGTCTGAAATGCTTGCAATAGAAGCCGGCATTCCCCTGACCACCCTTGCACAGCACCCTGAGCTTGATCTTGCTATTGACGGAGCTGACCAGATAGATTCAAATCTGTATGCAATCAAAGGCGGAGGAGCAGCCCATACAAGGGAAAAAATAGTATCGTTTTCTACTAAATGTTTTCTTGTTGTAGCCGACGAGTCAAAAACGAGCTTGCAGCTTGATAAGGCCGTGCCAGTCGAGGTTCTCCCATTTGCAAAGGAACTTGTGATCAGAAAGATACGAGAACTCGGTGGAAAGCCTGAATTAAGGCTTGCTTTAAGAAAAGACGGGCCTGTAATAACTGACAATGGGAACTTCATACTTGATTCAGGTTTTGGTACAATAGAGGACCCAGAAGCTCTGGCTCTTAAATTATCTTCAATCCCAGGGGTCGTTGAACATGGGATTTTTTCCAATGCGACTGAACTTTATATAGGAAAGAAAGACG
>CAZCKG010000420.1:0-2530 GCA_964498825.1 uncultured Methanosarcinales archaeon | reverse complement strand
ATTTCGATTGGCTGGCTGTTCTGGATTCAACGGAATACAACCGCGGTGGGCCGCAACTTCAACAATGGGACGCTAACCCTGAGCAGTAAAAGTATTCGACCTCCGGCAGCCATTGGTAGAAAGGGACGAAATTACCCATTAAAAATCTCGAAAAAATGAACTTTTTTAGTCTTCCTACTGAATTTAATGACCCCTATGATTGTGTACCTAACATTATTATATGAAGGTAACAAAGACGAATTTTCGCGTATTTTACCTCCTTTTGAGAAATATAAAACAGAAAAGGACATCTATTCTATAAATCCGAGTATTTACTCTCAAGATAAAAGTAATTCTATGCCTGTTGACTTTAGGGATAAGTAGAAACTTTGCTGTTTAGTGAAAATGGCAGAAGCCTTGTATTGTGGAGTCATTATGCAGATATCAAATGGGAATATGTTTTGGCTTCGAAGAAAAGTATCTTGGCTTTTTGGGGAAAGAATCAGGTTAGCTCATTACACTGTTGAATTATATAAAATGAAACCACTAGATAAGCAATATACTATAATGTCTAAGAACATTGATTTCGGAAATTTTTAGTACTTTTCGAAATTCCACATATTGTATTTCCCTTGATAAACCATTAAAACTGTTTATGTTCTACATACTTGATAAACAAAATTTTAAAAAGAACAAAAAATTTTTAGAAAAAAGTGACGCTGAGGGGGAGATTCGAACTCCCGTAGCGCGTGAGCACTACCGGTTTTCAAGACCGGCGCCGTAGTCCGCTGGGCTACCTCAGCAGGTTGAATGAATTGTTCCTTATAGCTTCCGGAAATGGAATGGTGCAGATAACTCAATCATTCCGGGAAGCGTATACAGAAAACCAGATTATTATATATAAAATTTGCGAAGAGAATGAACTCTTCGCTTTTTTAGTGCAGTTTTAGACTGAATTCAGGCTTCAGGTTCTGAGGGCTCTTCAGCTGCGGCTTCAGGCTCAGATTCAGCTTCAGTATCGGCTGCGGCTGCGGCTTCCATTTCAGCAAGTTCTTTGGCTTCGGCTTCGGCGTTGATCTTTTCGATGATCTGAACTTCCTTGAGGCCGATATATTTGAAGAGTTCGGTTGCGACTCTGTTCTTTGCCATGAGCCAGCGCTGGTTGAAGGTCAGGCCAGTTGGGATAAAGAGCTTTGCAATGCCGTCAGTGACATCGACTTCCATATCCCTGATGCCGGTATAGAGGGCGAGCAGACCCTGGATTTTCTCAATATCGGAATCAAGAACTTTTTCGATGGTGTATTCGTAGTTAACGGTCTTGCCTGCAAGAGGGCTGTTGAAGTCCACGGTGACCCTGCGGCCTATTACTCTGGTCACAATACCTCTTCTGCCTTCAATCTCAACAGAAAGGCCTGGGTGGACGTTTCTGTCCTGCAGCTTTGTGATGGACATTGTTTCTACGAGCTTTGGATTGCTCGGGCCAAAGGCCTTTTCTGCAGGGATTGCAACTGTTCCGGTGTACCCTACTTCTTTTCCTTCGAGGTCTTCGTCAAGACCTTCAATAGTGTGTCCTGCTCCAACAATAACAACGTCTCCGCCGTAAAGACCGCGAGGGTTGTAGATCTCTTCTGTTTTTGCAAGCTCTTCGTTTGTTGTGTCGAAAACCCTACCGTCTTCGAATCTACCTGTGTAATTTAACTTTATGAAATCGCCTTTCTGGATTGCCATAAATTCTCAACTCTCGATTAATTAGCTAAATGATAAGATGAATTGTCCTTTGTCAGCTAAATTCTGAACTTTCAGAGCAAATGTGTTTCACGCTATAGAACTCTGCCTTTAATAAGCTTTTTGGGAATCATCAGGTTTGCTCTGGAGTTGGCAGATCAGCAAAAAAATTTTAATTTACAGGACATTATCCCATAATCCATATCTTCTGACACTTTAATTGAATAATTGGAAGTTTTTGGCCTGGAACTGACAGGTGAAACCTTCCCATTTTCTACATACGGAAGCTGCTCTCTTCTGCAGGAATATCCAGCTCTTTCAAGTTATACATAGAAAATAAAGGTTCCGGCATAAGAAAATTTGCTGGTTTTTAGATCGGGTGACGAAGAAGGTTTAAAAAGATAAAGAAAAAAAATGAAATTATCAGATAAATCGAAATTAAAGATTTATCACTTAAAATTACTGGTTTATCATCTCTTTTGTCTTTTTTCCTTTACCGCTTTTGCATCAAACATTATTTGCATCAGTCATAAAATGCCTGTGAGATCTTCTGGTCGTGGATATGAGTTACTGATAAAGTCCGAAATAGCTAGTACATCTCCTTAAATTAAGAAAAATATAAATATGTATCTATGCTTGCAGTTTTCAATGACTCATTTCCAACTCCGAACTTCTCTTAAAGTAGTTCAGTAACTTTAAAACTCAATCGCTTTTCTGAGCCTGGCACTTAAGTCTGATATTTTTACTTTTTACTCCACTCCCTCATATTTCGTATGTCTCTCGATTACTATTTATGTCTCTTAATTACAATAAAATATTATATACA
>CAZCKG010000419.1:0-2533 GCA_964498825.1 uncultured Methanosarcinales archaeon | reverse complement strand
ATCTCAAATATTCTGTCAGGTAGCTAGTCCAAAGCTATCTATTATTGAAAAATAGGCAAAATACATAGGCAAAATGCATACTTCCAGCGTTCGTATCCAGTATGGAAAATGTAGAATAAAAGGAAGAGAAACTATGGCTAAAAAGATTGCACTGATTGCAATACTTTCTATTTTCATCTTTTTAAGCCTCTCAATTACTGCTCTTGCGGCAGATGATATTGAGTGGGTAGAGAAACAGAGTGGAGTAAAACTATATTGGGGAGATTCCGTAACAGAAGAGAACTATATAATAAAGGCAGATGACTTCAGTGACGATATGGTTTATATTTCGATTTCAAAGAATGGAGAAACACTGAAGACCTCTCCGCTCTCTGAAGGAATGGAACTTGTATATGATGACGAGATAAAGGTTTGTGCCAAGGATGTAGATCCTAATTATGAGACTATCACCAAGGACGACAAGGAATTCAAGACGCAAAATAAGAATCCTTACGCCGAACTTAATATTTCTATAAGAGGTGAACCAAGTTTTGACATAAAGGTCGAAACTGAGGAAGATGAATATGATTCTAATGACAGAATAGATGTCTCAATAACTGCTAAAAATGATGGAGATGCAAAAGCTAAAAATGTTATATTGACAGTCGACACAGCAGGGATGGAATTAATTAAAGGAAAAAGCGAGTATACGGACACAAAAGTTCCTAAAGATGAAGATTTTGAGTCTGTTAATCTCACACTTGAAGCGCCTGCTCCCTGGGAAGAAACAGAATATAACATAACTGCAAAAATTACATGCGCAGATGTAAAGGATAAGGAATATGAGTATATAGGTTCCAAAATCGTAAAAGTCGGAAAAATGTGGAATCTTATTGTCTCAAAAACTTTTCCTAACGATTGTCATATGGGAGAAACCGTGCATGTTTCAGTCACTGTAAGGAACAGAGGGCTCTGCGACATAGATGATATTTCACTTAACGATTCAATTGTTTCCGGAATGCGCCTTAAGGAAAATACAACACTTAACAAAACGCTTTCTCTAAAAGCTGGAGAGCTGGCTGAACAGGTTTTCGAGTACACCCTTATTCCGGAAACTCCTGGAGAATTTACATTCCCTCCATCTGTAGCTACTTTCACTCTTCCCAATGGAGAAAACGGAGTAGTAAGCTCCAATATATCGGGAACTTTCAAAGTTTACGGCCCTAATATCACAGTCATAAAAACTGTTGATAAACAGCAGCTAAGTCCCGGAGAGGAATTGAATGTGACGCTTACGGCACAGAATACCGGAAACGTCAATGCAAACGTAACAGTAACCGATACTTTACCTTCCGAAGCTAAACTAATAAGTGGAGAGACCGATTTCAGGCAGGTCCTTGCAAGTGGAGGGGGTTCAAAAACCATAAGTTACATCATGCGGATTGATGAAGAAGGAGAAATCCAGCTTCCTGCCTGCAAAGCAAGTTTTATCGATCTTGATAAATACTCAGGAGAGGTCTATTCCAACGCTTCTGTTATTAACGTAGGAGTACCAATTTCCCTGGAAGGAAACAGTACGCAGCCAGGAGGAGTAACGGGATCTTCTCAGGAGAAAAACGGGTCATCAAATTCAAATCAATCCTCAGATTCAAATGGATCTGCCGGTTTGGCGCAGACAACCAGTACAGAAGATGATTCTATCCCGGGATTCGGTTCCTTCTGTGCTCTTGCAGGACTTCTGACGGTTACAGGCCTCCTGCTAAAGAGAAGAGTTTGAAAAAATACAGTGGGATTTTCGATGTTTCCGCCTCAGGAACATCTTTTTTCTCATTTATACCGCTTGACCTGAGATTTATTTATTTCCTTACTTAATTTCCTTCTTTACTTTTTGTTTAATCATATTTAATCTCTGACTTATTTTCCCCCAGGTTTCTGGAAAACAAAAGATTAATGCAAGCTTCTTTTAGATTTAAGTTCTCATTACAACTACAGAAAGAAATCAAAGGCTCTCAACAAAAAGGAAGTAAAACATGAAAGACATCCAGAATCGGCTCAATGAGAAAACTCTGATTTTTACCCATGGAGATTCGGATGGGATTTGCTCCGGTGCAATTGCAAAAACAGCTTATCCGGACGCATATGTATATTTTACCAGTCCTGTCAATCTCCTTGACAAACTAAATATTATAGAAGATGTGGAACCCCTCATTATCTGCGATATTGCGATTGATGAACGGCACTGTTCAGAACTCTATTCAGTACTAAATAAATTCGCGAGAAAATGTAATCTCTACTACATTGATCATCATCCACTTCCGGAAAGCTGCAGGAAGGAAGAGTGGTTCTACCATGATATTGAAGCATGCTCTTCCGAGTTAACCTACAGAGTATTTGAGAAGAAACTAAGCCGGGACATGCGAAGGATAGCAATTTACGGAGCTATTGGGGATTTCTGCGACAACACGCCTCATGTAAAGAATTGGGTTCGGGATTGGGACAAAAGAAGTCTATACTTCCAGGCAGGCACTCTTATTCAGGCAATTATACACCAAGG
>CAZCKG010000418.1:0-2539 GCA_964498825.1 uncultured Methanosarcinales archaeon | reverse complement strand
GCAATTCGGGCGAGGCGCAACTCGGGTGAGAAATATTTATTTAATCCCTATCCCTTTATCCGCATATTCTATTAACACTATACTGAAAATCCTGAAATTAAGGAAGAAATAATATCAAAAAACCGGAGCTTCGGTATTCAAAAGAGGCTTGAAGAATCAGAGGCAAGGCAATGTTACCTGAAGAAGATCTGAAAATAGTTAAAAAAGAGCTCGGGAGAGAGCCTACCCTGGTAGAGCAGGGCTGTTTTTTAAATTTGTGGAGCGAACACTGTTCTTATCGTTCAAGTGCTCCTCTTCTGAAAACCTTTACTACTACGGGTGAAAATGTAATTATCGGACCCGGAGACGATGCTGCAGTAATTAAATTCGAAGACGGATACGTGCTTGCAATAGGCATGGAAAGCCACAACCACCCTTCATATGTAGATCCTTACAACGGAGCTGCTACCGGAGTGGGGGGTATAATAAGAGATATAATCTCCATGGGAGCCCGTCCTATAGCCCTGATGGATCCTCTTTACTTCGGACCTCTTGACACTCCGAAAAATCTCTTCCTTTTCGAACAGATCATTAAAGGAATTGCAGGGTATGGAAACTGTATAGGAGTGCCTGTAGTCAATGGTGAGACTTTCTTTGACAGAAGATATAGTGGGAACCCGCTGGTAAACGTGGTTGCAGTAGGGCTCTGTCGGGAAGACGAAATAATGACTGCCCGCTCTCAGAAAGCAGGAAACAAGCTTATACTTGCTGGCTCAAGCACAGGAAAAGACGGGCTTGGTGGGGCTTCTTTTGCATCAAGAGACCTGTCAGAATCTGCTGAAGCCGAAGACCGGCCAAGCGTCCAGGTGGGAGATCCTTATACCGAAAAGCTCGTAATAGAGATGACTCTGGAAGCCATAGAAAAAGGCTATGTAAAATCCTGTAAGGACCTTGGAGCTGCTGGCCTGGCAGGAGCAAGCTCGGAACTTGCCGCAAAGGGAGGACTTGGAGCCCGCATTATTACAGATGTCGTCCCTCAGCGCGAACCCAATATGAACGCTTATGAAATCCTGCTTGCTGAATCTCAGGAACGCATGCTTTTCGAAGTAGTTCCAGAAAATGTTGATGCCGTACTTGCTCTTGTAGAAAAATATGATCTTAATGGGGCTGTAGTGGGCTATTTGACAGACGAGCCAAATTATACCGTTGAGTTCAGAGGAGAAATTGTTGCAGATATTCCAATAGATCTCCTGACAGGAGGAGCCCCTACCTGTGAAAAGCCATCGGTAGCCCCTGCGCCACGTGAAAGGGAAGAAGGTAAAAAACCTGAAACGCCTGAAGACCTGAAAGAAAGCTTCCTGAAAGTCCTGTCTTCATACAATATTGCCTCAAAAGAATGGATCTATAGACAATACGATCATGAAGTTCAGCTAAGGACTGTCGTTAAGCCCGGAGAAGACTCAGGTGTACTCAGAATTACCGACAAGAAAGGAATTGCACTTTCCTGTGGCTGCCAGCCAAGAGCAACCCTTCTTGATCCCTACTCCGGAGGAAAGGCTGCGATTATTGAAAATGCTATGAATCTTGCTGTAAAAGGTGCAGAAGCTCTGGCTATTGTGAACTGCCTGAACTTTGGAAACCCTGATAAGCCGGAGATTTACTGGCAGTTTAAAAATGCAGTACTTGGCCTTGGAGATGCAGCCAGAGAGCTTTCCATTCCAGTAGTAGGAGGAAACGTCTCTCTGTATAACGAAAGCGACGAATTCAAAACTGCAATTCTTCCAACTCCCTCAATAGGAATAATAGGAAAAGTAGACCTAGAGACTTTCCTTCCTTCAGGTTTCTTTGCAAAATCCGGGGATACCATTCTGCTGGTAGGGAAAACAACTGAGGAGATGGGAGGTTCCGAATATTATGCCTGTTTGGGAGCTCAAAATGCAGGGAAAGTGCCCCAGGTTCCGAAAAATGCTCCAGCAATTATAAAAGCCATAATCGAAGCTGTAAAGAGTGGAAAACTCAGTTCGGCTCATGATCTTTCCCTTGGAGGAATTGGTGCGGGACTTGCAAGAATGTGCAGGAACTCAGGTGCAAAAATAGACCTGAGTGAAATTACAGAAATGCAAGCTGAAGAGCTTTTATTCTCAGAAGCTCCCGCAAGGGCCCTGCTTGCTACAGCCGAACCCGAGTCTGTAAAAGAAATCCTCAAAGATGTGCCTTACAAAGTCATCGGCAAGGTAGAAGGCAATACCCTGGAGATCAAAGGAAAAGATTTCGAGATTTCCCTTTCACAAAAAGAAATTTCGGAAGCATACGGCAGCCTTACAAAATTTATGATGGGATAACCCCATCCACTTTTTGACTTTCTCTTTTTTGGTCAATCAATTCCTGACCTGAATTTTTACAGGATAAATTCTATTTAACTCTGGCACTTAACAATCTTCCTGTGTTTTTAAACTCAATTTGAATACTGGAAACAGAGCCAAACAATAGTTTTTAGTATATCTCCGCACTAGATTACTTTGTTATGAAAGCTGTATGCATCTGTATGGGAGTGCATCTG
>CAZCKG010000417.1:0-2545 GCA_964498825.1 uncultured Methanosarcinales archaeon | reverse complement strand
AAGATGGCGTACCGGTTGTTTTTATTTGCTGGATTATCTGGGTTATTTTTCTCTTTTTGAGATGATCTCTCTCCTGCGTCGAGCGTGACAAGGACGACGCAGTGTGGCGAATATAGGTATAAGGGAGGGTCAAAATTCATAGTGAGAGTCAGATTTTTTAAAAAATATCAGCCAAATTATCTCAATTTCCACTGATATCAAGCATTCTATCGAGAGCTTTTTTCGCTCTTGTTCTTATATGTTCAGGCACATGGACTTCGAATTCCATATTCTGGAGACTGTTCTGAATGGACTCGAGAGTAATTTTTTTCATATTATAACAGAAAGCCTTCTCTGAAGCAGGATAGAATTTTTTATCCGGATATTTTCTGCTCAGATTTTGCACAATTTCTTTTTCAGTTCCGATTATGAACTCAGTGGAACATGATCTTTCCACCTCTCTTACAATCCCGGATGTGCTGAGAATATGGCCAGCATGTTTAAGAACTTCAGGCCTGCACTCGGGATGTGCAAGAAACTCTGCATTCGGGTGCATTTTTTGTAATTCTTTTATATCTTCGTCACTGATATTCTCGTGAACGTGACAGAATCCGGGCCAGAGATGTATTTTTTTGTCAGTATGCAGGGATACGAATGCTCCCAGATTTTTGTCCGGAACAAAAATAATTTCACGGTTCTCAATCGAATTTACAACATTTACTGCATTTGCAGATGTGCAACAAATATCGGATTCTGCTTTCACTGCGGCTGAACTGTTTACATAGCACACGACTGCTGCCTCAGGATGCTTATCTTTCTCCTCACGCAGGGATTTTACGGTTACCATATCTGCCATAGGACAGCCTGCATCCGGAATCGGCAGAAGTATTAACTTTTCCGGGGAAATAATTGCTGCCGATTCTGCCATGAAACGTACGCCTGCAAGAACTATAAGTTCAGCTTTTGAATTTACTGCCGCTTTACAGAGGGAAAGGGAATCCCCAACGAAATCCGCAACTTCCTGAACTTCCCTGCGTGTGTAAAAATGTGAAAGAATTATCGCGTTTCTTTCTTTTTTGAGTCTTTTTATTTCTTCTGCAATTTGCCAGTCATCCATAACTATCTGATTCCTTAAACTGCAGGCACAAACCTGCAGAAACCTGTTTTTAAAGTTTTACTCTTGTTTTATTCTAATCCTGGTAGACAGAACTTTAATCGATATAATTTTAACCATATATTATTGTGCTACCGCAATAAAGCACATTTAAAGCTTATAAAGCTTATTTAATACCTACTTAAAGCTTATTTAAAGCGTATTTTAAATTCAGGGATCTGCAGATTAGTTTTGAAGACAATTAAGCCTTTTTTGTGGCTTTATACGCTCACTGTCCTTATTTAACTCCACAAACCGGGCAATTTTCTGTTTTATTAACATTTACGTCGCAGAAAGAGCAGGAAAGGCCGTCCCATAAAAGAAGACGGTTTTCTATGAGTTTTCCCTGGCCTGTTATGAATTTAATTGCTTCATTTGCCTGAATTGTGCCTATAACTCCAGGGGTTGTTCCAAGTACCGGAAAGACTTCTTTTTTAAAAGAAGTTGGAAAAACACAGCAAAGGCATGGGGTTTTCCCTGGTATTATCGTTGTTACCTGACCTCTGTATCCTGAGACAGCCCCGTGAATCAGGGGGATTTTTCTTTTCACTGCAAGCCTGTTCAAAACATGCCTTGTGTCAAAATTATCCAGAGCATCTATCATCAGGTCGCAGGGAGGAACTATTGAATCTGCATTCTCGTCAGTGATTTTTTCTATGATCGTTTCTACTTCTATTTCCGGATTTAAGGAAAGGAGCTTTTCCTTTGCAGATTTAATCTTCTCTTTTCCAATATCCTTTTCGTGATGGAGAAATTGTCTGTTGAGATTGCTTTTTTCCACACAATCGAAGTCTGCAATTATTATTTTCCCAACGCCAGCAACTGCCAGATAAGTAGAAACCGGAGAACCTAATCCACCTGCGCCGGCAACGAATATCTTTGATTTTTTTAATTTCTCCTGACTCTCTTCTCCAAAAAGCATTATCTGCCTTACATACTTTTCATTTGCAGTATTCTCCATCCTTTTTCCCCGATCTCTGCTGTCATAAAATTATATTAAAAACTTTGAAGAGGAAGGATTACTCCTTCCAGGGCTCAAGCCCTTTCTTCTTAAGATAATCATTGATTGCCTCATGGATAGCTTCTTCTGCAAGCATTGAACAGTGCATTTTTATCGGAGGGAGTCCGTCAAGGGCTTCGGCAACTGCTTTATTTGAGAGCTTCCAGGCTTCTTCCAGGGTTTTTCCTTTAATAAGTTCGGTTGCCATACTGCTTGATGCAATTGCAGCCCCGCATCCGAAAGTCTGGAACTTCACGTCCACAATTCGGTCGTCTTCTACTTTAAGGAAGATCTTCATTATGTCTCCACACTTTGCATTTCCTACTTCCCCTACTCCGTCACAGTTCTCAATGCTTCCCATGTTTCTGGGATTTGAAAAGTGGTCCATTACTTTAACGCTGTAATCCATAATA
>CAZCKG010000416.1:0-2565 GCA_964498825.1 uncultured Methanosarcinales archaeon | reverse complement strand
GTTACTGTACTTCCATTGCTTTCCTTAGAGTCTTCAGTTTCACTCTGCGTTTTAGTATCAGTTTCTTTTGTTGATACTTCGCCTGTTATTGCAAATGGTGAAAATCCAGGAGTTTCTGCCTTGAAATACAGGTATTTGTCATCTTCACTGAGGAAGGTAGTTGGAAGTTCATTCCATTTCTTGTCGCTATATCTATTGATGGTGATAGAAGACTTGTCAATGTCCTTATCCTGTACCCAGGAATTCTCGACTTTGAAGTTTATAACTGCATTTTCGAGATTGTCTTCATCACTTCCATACCCGCCGTTTCCAACCCAGATATTGAGGTAGTTATATACCTCGCCTTCAGGAGTTTCCTTAGTAAGTGTGGATCTGTTTTTCAGCATTTCAACAATAGTGGTTGTCTTGCCAACAGTCTTCTTGGAATCAAAGTTAAGGGATACAATAGAAGTGGCGTTCTTTGCAAAGTCAAACTTCACAGCTTTTCCACTGGTGATAAAGACTTGACAGAGTTCCTTTGATTTGACATTCTTTGCAGGCTCAGGAGAACCGCCGGCGCCACCGCCACCATTGCTACTGCCACTGTTGCTACTGCTCTTACTCAATGCACTTATTATGAGTACTTCAGATGAACTGCCGCTTGCATTGGTTACGGTAAGCTTCACAGGATAATTGCCTCTGGAACTAAACTCATAAATGAAGCTTGTATCTGTGGAATCAACAGTTCCATCATTCCCAATATCCCAGCTTCTTGATGTAATGTTCCGCGAAAGGTCTGTGAACTGAACACAGAGAGGGATATAACCGCTGGTCACGTTGGTGCTAAAGTTAGCTACAGGGAGATCTTTTGGGTCCTGTACAGTTATTTGCTGAGTTTTTGAAGCCGTGCCATTTGAATTGCTTACTGTCAAGTTAACAGTAAAGTTTCCTGCTGCAAAGTAAGTATGAATTGGATTTTGCTCGGATGAGTTAGTTCCATCTCCAAAGTTCCAGCTCCAGGATTTTATTACTCCACCCTTACTAGCATCGGTGAATAATACAACTAATGGCGTAGTTCCAGAAGTTACATTGGCTGTGAAGTCGGAAATAGGTAATACTGAGTTATACTTAGCTGTGAGTGGTAGATAGTCAATATTAATATCAGATATTGCATAAGCTGAATCAGCAATACCATCCCCATTTGCATCAATCGCGGTCTGAGAGAACCCAGTCCCATCCGGCTTTGCCCAGTAGTTACCACCAAAATATGATCCACCAATTATGTTTGTGCCCTCAGTAAGTGCAGTGTTCCAAGCATATGTTTCTTCATAATCTTCAAACTTTATATTCACTGTGTTATTGAAGTAGTTATTATAGTTGTTACCAAAAAAATATCCTCCGGTTGATTTAACTCCGCAATCCGTACAGTATGTTATTTTATTCCCAATTAAAGTTGCACCACCAGTTTCTCCTGCCATCACTCCTATGCCACAATTTGTTATTTCGTTGTTTACAAGATCATAAGATAACCCAGAAACATGTATTCCTACATCACAATTACTTATGTTGTTATCACGAATTGGCGGTACATTTCTTTCATCATAGACGTATATACCTGTGGGACAATTTGAAATTTCATTGTTTGTTATCTCATTGAAGTCACCACAACAAGCAACATCTATACCAGCACCTGAAATTCTGTTTCCGGATATGACAATACCAGAACTCTCAGAAAAAACAGTGATACCGCCGTTTTCAATAAGATTGTTTGTTATCTGGCTCATGTGGTTATTTTTATAATAGTCACTATCACCTAACAACTCATTTCTAACGTGAATACTACCAACTATATTAAGTCCAGACAGTGTTGTACCAACATTACTTAGAATGATAGTTGCCACAGTGCTATCTGTTGGTTCAATAAACACGTTATTTGTTTCTGGTTTAATTGTTAGCCTTGCTTTTGAAACATTTATGTTTTCAACATAAGTTCCAGGCTTTATTACGATTACATCTCCAGCTTCTGCACCATCTAAAGCTTCCTGAATTGATCCAAAATCAGCTCCAGAGTCATTATCTACCGCAATTTCTCTTGCAGATGCTGTAACTGATGTGGATATCAAAAAAATAAGACAAGAAACCATTAGGAGGGCTATCCTACTTTTCATTGTTCTCCCCTTAAATATAATCTTTTTTTGAAATTGTATACTTTTTTCGCTCAATACTTTCTAAATATTTTCTATTACTGACTGTATATATTTCTTCTGGAGTAATCTTTCCAAAAATGAAGTTGAGTCAAAAAAGTCATGTAAAAATTTGAGGTCTTTTCACAGAAGCGAGAGTTCAGAAATCGGAAATTGGTAGTCTGAAAAAAATGAACTGCATATGGAAAACATCATTCTAGTTCTCAAATAAAAATTTTTCATGATTATTAAAATAGAGAAATCCTTGATATGATTGAATCCAGAAAGTATGAAAAAAATTGAAAATAAGTATTTGAATGTGGTTCCAGAATCTGAAGGAACGTTAGTTAACATTACCATCCTTAACCAATTTTGAATGGAAGAATGATTCTTAAAAAAAAGG
>CAZCKG010000415.1:0-2568 GCA_964498825.1 uncultured Methanosarcinales archaeon | reverse complement strand
ATAAGTAATCTTCAATGAAATTAATTAGATAGTTTTGGTTTTTATATAGACTGATATTAAAAAGTGAGCTTTTTATACCTCAACTCATTAAACAATTTTCTTAACTCTTGAAGGGGTTAATTGTAGATCTTGTTAATCTCAACTCCTTCATTTTGAATATATCAAGTGATACTAATTAGAATTTAAAGTAAGATTGAAATATAAAATAGCAAATCACTTGCTATTGTTTTTGATATTATCTATGTGTTTCTAAGTCTTTTTTGCATTCAATGATATCTTAGTAATAAAAATACCATGATTTAAAATCAACTCACCTGGTGGCCGTTTTTTCCGATTTGTCCTTTTTGTGCTATTATGTTGTAATGACTATAAACAAAAACACATAGGAACCTTTAATCGAGAGAGCAAGCTTTTATATGCAAACTGTGCAAATTTATTTATTAATAAAGAGTTATTCTTTTACTTGCTGGGGGGTCAATTCATGGGAAATAAAGGTCAAATTTCTGTCCGCTCGGTTGAAACCGACGAGTCTGCAGTTTGTGCGCTCCCTTTCAGGCTTACAGTCTCAGGAATCCTTTTTGCTTCACTATTATTACTTTCTTCAATTTCTGTTTATGATTTTCTGGATGGGATAAAGGAAAAAGAAACCCTTGATGAGGTCTCAAAACTTAAGGTTGCAGCTGAGCAGCTCTCAATGAGGGGAGAAGGCAGTGAAATTTGTCTGGAACTTAGAGTTCCTGAAGGAGTAACAGTGGATTTCGGGAATCTTCCGGGGTATCAGAATAAGTGGCCTGCAGATGCTAATAATTACTGTATCCATATAGATGGAAAAAGTACTTTTTATTCCTCATCTGCTTCCTTTTCAAATCCTGAAATCAACGGTCCTATCTCTCTTGGCTCTGGCAGGCACAGGCTGTTTCTGTCCACAAAAACAGAACCAGGCTCTGGCAGACTTTACGTACTGATTTCCGATAAAGGAATGTGAAGAAAACTTATTTTATCTAGGATGAAGAAATTTATTCTGTTCATGGGGTATGATGATTTGAAAGACTTTACTGAAGACGATTCGGCATGGGCTGATTTTTTAATCTGTAAAGCAGCCCTGATTCTCGCAAGCATTGTCATTTTTGCAGGCCTTTTTCATCTTGCCACGGGTTTTAAGGATCTTGAGACACAGGAACAGCTTGATTGTCTCGCCCAGGATTTCAAAACCAGAGTAGATGAAGCAGGAATGAGGAATCTTCAGGAAAATTTCCCAACTAAATTTTCTGGTTATCAGGAAACTTCAGGCTCTCAGCAGTCTTTTGACTCTCAGGAAACTTACTATTATCGGTTTAATGACAAAGAGGTTTTTCAGGCTCTACCTTTCAGGGAGGAGGTAAGAGTTCTTGTTTCGGGAGAATACGTCTGTCTGGAGGCCGAATACTGTGGAAAATCCTTCAGGGCTGTAAGTCCTTTTACTTTCAGAGTTTTACCTTTCAGTGAACCTGAACTTAAGGACAAACTTCGCACACGGTTTGGGACCGAAGGCAGTGAAGCGTCTCCTCTTACAGCTGATTACAACGAATTTTTAACTTTTGTGCAGAATCTTGGAACTCAGGAGGTAATCCTGGACCCTGAGGGGGACATCTCCGTAAAGAAAGAAGATATTTACATAAATAGCAACGAGGGGGTTTTTACTTTTGGCTGTGTCCTTGTTTATCAGTGATTTTTGCAGAATTGCCGATAAACCGGTTGTTATAAAATCTTTTGTCATAAAACACGCTGTCATACAATCACTTTTCACACAACTATTCTTCGTACAATCACCTTTCACACAACCACTTTTCACAAACTCAGTTGGCACCACATCAGTTGTCTCAAGGTCGTTTTTTCCAAAATCGGTAAAAACAACCTGTAAATCTATATTCAGGGATGAAAGGGGAGTCCTTGAGCCTCAGGCTGATATTCTCTCCACAGCCCTTGCAGTCATAGGTTTTGTAGTTTTTGCGGCTATTATGTCTCATGCATATCTGGGGTATGAAGCCCGTTCTTTTGCCCTGGAGAACTACGAAAGTGCTTCTCTTCTTGCAGAAACTCTCGAATCTTCTCCTGCCCTCAAAGCTGAGAGTTCTAATCTGATTTCGGCATCTTCCCTTGATAAGCTGTCCGGGCCTTCAGGAGCTAAAGAAAGAGAAAAGCTCTTTGCATCTTTTTCCGGAAATTATTTGTTTCTGGTTGAGGTCCAGACCTTGGATGGGAAATGGCATTGGACAATAGTACCGGATAATTTCGAATCTGACTTTTTTATTGAGGGCAGGGAAAAAATTGCAGCATCCATGCCTGTAGTAATCGAATTGAATCCTGCGGAATCCGTTCCGGGAACCCTTACTGTTGTGCTTTATAAGACTTTGTGGAGGTGAAATAAACGACATGCAGGAAAAAATGGGAAGAAATGAGAAAAAGAAGGCAAAAAAATCTGATTGCAGAGTTTTCGGGTTATTCCACGGTTTTAGATGTCCTTTTTTTGCTTTTATTGATCTCGCTTGCAGGTGTCCTGCTCATGTCTCCTATGCAGGCCGAAAAACA
>CAZCKG010000414.1:0-2576 GCA_964498825.1 uncultured Methanosarcinales archaeon | reverse complement strand
CGGAACAATTGCAACTCCATAAGGCGAGATACCGGTGTTTAACGTAGCTGTGACCATGTTTGTATTTGTATCGATTACCGATACATTATTGTCGCCGCTATTCGCCACATATACCTTCTTTCCATCAGGGCTGACTGCAATTCCTGTAGGATCGTTTCCAACATTTACTGTGGCTGTAACAGTATTTGTAGAGGCATCAATTACAGAGACAGTGCTATTATCAATGCTACTACCTCGATTAGTAACATATACTTTAGTTCCATCAGGACTAACTGCAACTCCATAAGGAGATTTTCCTGCACGTATCCTGGCTGTAACAGTATTCGTGGTAGTGTCAATTACATAAACGCCAGTGAAAGTTGTAATATATGCATAAGCAACAGGTCTTATTACAGTTATTTTATCAAGTTTTGAGTCTATTGTATAAAGTTTCGAATCCGTACTGTTTCCATTGGTTGCGGTTAAGTTAATGGTATAGTTCCCTGCTGAAAAATAAGTATGTGTTGGATTCTGGTCAGTTGAAGTATTTCCATCTCCAAAGTCCCAGTTCCATCCTGTTGTGTTTTCCGAAAGGTCTATAAATTTCACAGAAAGAGGAGCAAAACCTCCGGTTACATTACTACTAAAGTTTGCTACAAGTGTTTTGAGTCCTGAGATAGTGCCCATGTAGATATCGTAATTATTATCATTTCGATTATCCAACCATACGATCCTATCATTGTAGATTGAAGGTTGTATCTGATCTGATTTAGCGGTGTTGATTCGAGTTATTTTAGGAGTAGAGAGATCATAAATATAGATAACGTCGTTTTCGATGGGCCCATCCTCCCATACTATCCTGTCACCATAAATAGCATGATTGTGTGCTGATCCGCTGGTGGTAATCTGAGTTTCTTGGGAAGTAGAAAGATTGTACATGTAGATGTTTTGGTCATTACGATAATCTTCCCATACTATTCTGTCATCATAAATAGCAGGATTGTATGCTGTCTTGCTAGTGGTTATCTGGGTTTCCTTGGAAGTGGAGAGATTATACAAGTAAATGTTCCCGTCAGAAGTCCACACTATCCTATCATCGTAGATAGCAGGATAAATAGCAGAATAAAACGCTGGCGCGTTGGTGGGAACTTGAGTTTTTTTGTGAGTAGAAAGATTGTACATGTAAATACTGTTATCAAGATCATGCCACACTATCCTGTCACCATATATGTCATAGTCCGTTGGATAGTCCGTTTCACTAGTTATCTGAGTTTCCTTATGAGTGGAGAGATCATAAATGTAGATATCGGGTTCTCCATTGAGATAATTCTTCCACACTATCCTGTCCCCATAGATAGCAAGATCACCCTTATCGTAGATAGCAAGCTCACCCTTATATGAGCTATTGGTGATCTGAGTTTCTTTAGAAGTAGAAAGATTGTACATGTAAATATCGTCTTTTCCATAACTATTATTTATCCATACTATCCTGTCACCATAGATATCAGGACTTTCTGCAAATCCACTAGTGGTGATCCGAGTTTCAGTGATCTTGGGCCAAACATTTTGTTCAATAGCTCCGGATACTGTAGACAAAGTGATAATTAAAAACAAAACAGTGATCATTGAAGCTAAAGCTATTATGTATATATTTTCTTTATCTTTCACTTATCTTTTCCTTCTTAATCGGTCAGTAAAATACTTTCAACAGTTTATACTTTTCAATAATCTTAAAACCATCTCCTTTGAATTTTAGCCTGTAACAGTTGCTCAATACGATGATAATTTAGAGTTTTCAAAAATATAACTGCAAATTTGTATAAAAATGAAAAATATAATTAACAGTAAAAGGAATATAATCAGGTATCAGTACTAGAGAAGGATTTACAATTTTCAAAGATTACAAAAAAAGAGATTAGCTTAAAACAACTTCACGATACAAGGAAATCCCTTGCCAGATTTTAAGTCCTGCTCAGTTCTACTTTTGAAAAACGTCGCTCGTGGGAAGTTTCATGAAAACAGCTGTTGTTGTATCGAGAGCAGCATTTCTGTTCTCAAACTCAAACCCAAGAATATACCTACACTCCTGTTTACGGTAATGAAATGAAAATGATATCCAGGAACATTGATGTCCTGCAAATACCAGAACTCTTCTCTTTGTTATTGATGAAGGTAAACTTGAGACCACAAATTAGAATGAGTTCAGGAAAGAACCAATGTTCACTGATGTGGAAAAGATTTTTTATTTCAAGAAAGCTTTTAAAAAGGAGTATGACTTGTGAATTTTCAATTATCTACTAATTAGTTCTTTGTTCCTATTGTTTTCAAAACTGAATAATGCTTAAGATACGGTATCGAAAGATTTCGTAGGTTCAAATCTACACTTCGCACTGAACTTCACGGTAATAGGGATCTCTTATTTTTAGTGTGCAACTGACAGATTTTTATAGTACACATTTTTCAAATGCTTTCATGTGTCCTCAATGTTTTCATGTGTCCTCAGTTATTGTAGCGGATTAAGATAGATTTCAGGGCAAAAACTGTTTGTAATAGTCATATTATTTGACAATTGTCCATGCAATATGTCCATGTTCAGG
>CAZCKG010000413.1:0-2580 GCA_964498825.1 uncultured Methanosarcinales archaeon | reverse complement strand
TTGGCAAAAAATCTCCTGTCACTTGCAGCGGGATGGACCAAAGGAAGTTTGATTTTCTCAATGATGAATAATTTTAATAGTTGTGATATTAATTTACAACTTTTATAGACAAGTAAAAATACTTTTGCACATACTTATTAATTATTTTTCGAGAATGTAAACTTATTAATTCTTATTTTGTATAAATTTTACAATTTCAGTTTGAATAAAGAATACTTTTTCCATTATTGTAAAATAAGTAATAAATTATTTAAAAGTTAAGGTGAAAATTTAAACTATTAAAAATGTGATGGTAACGCACTGGAATAGTTCGTATGGCTGAAGGTAAGAGAATTCAGACACTAATATCTTTTGCAGCATTAGTAGCTGTAACAATTCATGTTTTTCATTTTGTTTCAATTGATATTTTCAGCTTAGTTTTTTTTGTAATTGCAATTATTCCTTGGATTATCTTTTTATTTAGACCTTCAGAAATAAAATCCGTTCATCAAGTCTCAGTTTCAGTAATTGCATTTATAGGCTTAATTATCCATATTGTACGCCCCCAATTACCTATCGACAATGTTGCTATTTCTTTATTATTAATCTCGATCTTACCTTGGATAATACCTTATTTAAGCTCTCTAAATAAAAAGACCTTTATTCAGGTAGGTGTTTCACTAGTTTCGTTCTCGATTATAATTGTTCATTTTTTGTGGCCTGGGTTGAATATTGATGTTATTACGATGTCTTTAGTCACAATTTCTATTTTACCTTGGATATTACCTTGGATGATTCCTTTTTTAAATTTAAAATCTCTAGAGTTGCCTGGCATAGGTAAGGCTGAATTTTACAATGAAGTCTTAGAAGTAACCCAAAAAGCAGAAGAAGCCGGTTTACTTACCCAAAAAGCAGACGATCAACAAGCAGAAGAAACAGATTTACTTGCCCAAAAAGCAAAAGTTCAAAAAACAGAAGAAATCGGTTTACTAATCCAAAAAGAAGAAATTCAAAAAACCAAAGAGCCCGGTTTAATTACTCAGAAACCAGAAGATCAAAAGACAAGGGAAGCTGTTTTACTAACCCAAAAAGCAAAAGTTCAAAAAACGGAAGAAACCGGTTTACTTACACAGAAATCAGAAGATCAAAAAGGAGAAAAAGCTAATTTACTAACTCAAAAAGAAAAAGACCAGAAAGAAGAAGTCAGTTTAATTTACGATCAACCTAATTTATTTTCCAACGAAAACTCTTCACTTTCTAAAGGTAAATCAGAATCAGAATATTCGTATCAACATGTTGCAGAAACTGATCCAAAATTAGCATTGGCTGGACTAAGAATTGAAATGGAAAATAAATTGAGGGCTATCGCAAAAAATAGAGATATAAAGTTGAGAAACGCATCAAGTGTGAATGTTGTTTTAGAACTCCTTTATAATGAGGAGATTTTATCTCGTGAAGAAAAATCAGTAATCTCCGAACTAATTAACTTATTAAATAAGGCAGTTCATGGTGCAGAAATAGACAAAAGTTCTGCTCGTGAAGTAATTTTTACGGGTCAAGGAATCTTGAAAGCTTTAGATTATAAATTAGCGAATTCTTATAAATTAGCGAACTCTCTGGGGGATGTAAAAAGAGTACTAAAGGCAATCGAAAGTGGTGAAACAGAATTTACGGGCCTAAATTTTTCAGGTACTGATCTGGCGTCTTTAAATCTAGAAGGTATTAAAATTAGAAATTCAAATTTCATTGGAACAAATATGACAGGTATCAACTTAAGAGGTACTACAATTGAAAATTCAAGATTTGATAAAGCTAAAATGAATGATGTGATATTTGAAGGAGCTACGGTAAAAGGTTCAAAATTCATATATGCAGAATTAAAAAGAGCAAAAATAAATAATGCTAATTTTGAAGGTGTAGATCTTAGATATACAAAATTATCATATTCAAGTTTAAAAGGAACAAATCTTAAAAATGCGAAGTTAAATGATGTTGAACTGTTCAGTGCAGATTTAGAAGGAGCTGATTTATCGGGAGCTAATTTAAATAACTCTGGACTCATGAATGTCATTTTAAGGGGGTCCATCCTTGAAGAGACAGAGTTGTCTAATGCCAATCTTAGATATGCAAAGTTTAATGAAAAAACGGATTTTACGACGTGTGGTATCAATAGTGTGACGCTGGATAATTTAGAAGGAAGTAATTGGGAAGATGCCATATGGGATAAGACTACGAAAGAGTATCTTAAAAAGAAGTACCCAAAATGAAACAAGGTAAAAAGTCTCAAATTTAGCTTATCAAGTTAAAATTTAATTTATAAATATGTTGAAAATTCGATTTCATTTTGGTTTCATAAGATAGGTATAGTATGAGACCAGCTAAAGTCACGGTTAGTATACCCTATACATATATTGACGTAAAAACATTAAAAAGTGGATTACTTAGAAATAATCCACCTATAAAACTAAAAACAGCTTAAAGGCAATATAAACAGTCTTTCACACTATATTGCACTGTTGAAAATGTAATAGGTACTAAAGAATTCGTTTACTTTAGCAGCTTCAATGCATCTCTGCAGGCTGCGACTGCAGGTGCTCCTGA
>CAZCKG010000412.1:0-2586 GCA_964498825.1 uncultured Methanosarcinales archaeon | reverse complement strand
GACCAAATTTTAAAAAAAGAATTTTTCAACAGGTTTGATTTTCAAAAGTTGGCGATTATTTTAATAATATCAGTGTATAATACAAGCGCATGCCCTCCGAGTCTCAAAGGGACGAGGATGTTTACGAGTCTCGATATATAGACAAGTACCTGAGCGAATATGCAAGTATTTCGTCAATCGTACGCGAGGCGCTGCCTTTTGAACTTATTGCGACCGTGGGAGGAGTCTTTGCAGGAATTATTTTTTCAGGGATGACAAATGAACTTGAGATGATTCCCGGACTGATTGTGATTTACCCCGGAGTGCTTGGGCTTAGAGGTAACATTTCCTCAACTCTTGGCTCAAGGCTTGGCAGTGCAATCCATATGGGGCTTATTACCGGATTCGACAGGAACAATCCGGAACTTACCAATAATATCTCAGGTTCCCTTATTCTCAGTTTCATTACGGCTATCCTGCTCGGATTTCTAGGGCATTTCATGACCCTTGCTTTCGGCTTTGAAAGTGCAGGAGCATTTAAACTTATCCTTATCTGCGTTATTTCAGCGATGTCATCTGCAATTATCCTCTCTTTTGTTGCAGTCCTGCTCGCTATAGGGATGTTCAGATTTGGTTTTGATCCGGATAATGTTGTTACTCCTTCTATTGCTACAATCGGAGACATTGTTTCCATGCTTATGCTCTTTCTCTCGGCAAAACTGGTGGTGATGTTTTGAAAAAGACAGGAAGTCATACTTCTTACTATACAGTTAATGGGATTGTACGACGTGGACTTCCTGTGCTTTTGATCACCTGTGTAATGGGAATTTTAGTTGGACAGATTCTGAACACAAGAGAAAGCAGCCTTATTTCCATGCCTGCAATACTGATCCTTATTCCTTCACTTATCAAGATTGGAGGAGATACCGGAAGCATGCTTGGCGCAAGACTTTCCTCGGCTTTCCATATGGGACTTGTAGACAATTTTCGAAGGAACCCGGTTGTAAACAACAGTGTTATTGCGGCTTCAATTGTGGGTTTTGTTTCATCGATTTCTGTCAGCATCCTGGTCTTTCTGGCAAGTAAAATTCTGGGATTCGGGATGCCGTTCCTTATCCTTTTGAAAATCAGTCTTATTGCTGTTATTATAGAACTTTCCTTTGTATACTCTGCAACAATTGCGATTTCCTTTGCTTCACACCGCTTCGGGATAGACCCAGATGATACTGTTATCCCTTTAATAGCGAGCCTTGGAGACCTTGTAGGAGTTAGTGGAATTTTCGTAGCTCTACATCTGCTGCATATCTTATAAATAATATCAACTTAATGGGGAATCGACTTTATTAATTACAACAAGCTCTTAAATTCAGGAATAATTCAAAAATTAATAATTACTATTAAGTATATACTCATAACACCGACATAAGGTAGAGTTGATCTAGAGACCATGTTCCCTAAAGAATTCAGATACAGTCCAAGAAACCTCAAGGATCTTTTGACTGAGATGAAGGACACTTCCGAACTCATGGTAGACCTTGCATACTCTGCAATGATCTATGATGATGAGGACATTGCAGAAGAAGTACTTAATCTTGAAGACAAGATGGATACCCTTGATTATCATATGAAGATGGCTGCGATGTTAACAACGCGCAGAGTTGACGAAGCTGAAGGACTTCTTGGAGTTTTGGGGGTTGCTGCGTCTTCTGAAAACATCGCAAACGCTGCGGGGGATATCGCCAAAATCGTTCTTATGAATATGGGCATCCCGATGGAATTGAAGGTAGCTCTCAGGGAAGCGGAAGAAACAATAGTCAGAGCAACAGTAGCTCCAGAGTCCATAATGGCAGGGCGCACCCTTGGAGATCTTGAACTTGATATTGAGACAGGTATGTGGGTTATTGCTATCCGGAGAAATGAAGATTGGATTTATGACCCTGACCAGGAAACCCGTCTCCGTCAGGGAGATGTTTTGATTGCCAGAGGACATGATGAAGGAGTTCCGCTGTTTTTCGAAATGGCCACGACAAGAAAATTTATTCCAAAAGAAATCGAGCACAATAGAGTCTTAAAAGACCTTCAACATGCTGTGGATATCATCGTGGACATGAAGAACATGTCCGAACTCTCCGTAGGGCTTGCATACTCTGCTATCCTTTTTGACAACGAGGATATTGCCTATGAGGTCAGTGCTCTTGAGTCGGAAATGGACTCCATGAAGTATGAACTTCAACATTGGGTGCTTGAGACTGCAAAACATTTCGAAGATGTAAATATGCTCAGGGGAATCCTGCACCTTGCAAGTGCCTCTGAAGCTATTTCCGATGCTGCCTACGGAATTGCAGATACTGTACTCAGAGATATCGAGCTTCACCCGATTATCACTCTTGCAGTCCGAAATTCCGAAGAGGTCATCACACGGCTCCAGGTTGAAAAGTGTTCTCCGATAGTCGGGAAAAACTTTTCCGAGCTTAAGCTTGAGACTGAAACAGGGTTGCATGTGATGGCAATCAAGAGGGCTGAGCGGTGGGTATATGCTCCCAAGGGCAATACAATTGTCCAGGCAGGAGATACGCTTATTGCACGCGGTTCGCGGATCGGAGAAGG
>CAZCKG010000411.1:0-2588 GCA_964498825.1 uncultured Methanosarcinales archaeon | reverse complement strand
AAAAAGCTGGAAAACTACAGTTGTTCTCAAACTACTGAACAAAATCCCGAAAAATTAGCCACAAGCAATAGTGATAGTAACACGAATGAAGTGATCGTTATAGGCCACTGCCTTCTCAACCCCCTTGCAAGAGTCAAAGGCATAAAACCAACTTACCCTCTTGATACAAAAGGCGCAAACGTAATCCAGCTCCCCTGCCCCGAAGCCATGTATTTTGGAATGAGGCGCCGCGAAATCACTAAAGACCAGCTTGACCACCCAGCCTACAGGCGCTTCTGCCAGAACCTCTTCACCCCTTTTGCAGACCTCCTCGAAGATTTTGCAGCCAACGGCATAAATATAAAAATAATCGGCGTCCCTAAAAGCCCCTCCTGCGGTGTGAAAATAACCAGCGTCGGAGGAGAACCGGGCAAAGTTAAAGAGTTCCACCACAGCCATGCACCGGGGCCTGGCGTGTTTATGGAAGAGATTATAAAAGAGCTTAAGAAGAGAAATGTAAAGTTTGAGATAGAAGATGCGGGGAAGTAAAAAATTGAGAAATTAAGTGAATTCAAAGTATTAAATTATAGATAATAGTGACAATTTCTCCATTAATTAATTTTTACTTTTTTCTATTTTTCCATCTTAAATAGGATTTGACTATCTCATTGACATTCAATTGTACTCCAGGAGCTATTGGTAGACGTACTTCAATATAATTGTTCACTTTTCCGATTAAAGTCTCTTCAGTATCAGATTCAGTCTCATTTTCTTTAATAAATCTAAGTATTTTCAGAATCTCTTTCTCATTATTTAAACTTAGTTCCATCATTTGATACATTTCTTCAAGTAATGCTCTCTCACTACTTCTCTTCAAGACTGTTCCAAGAAGATCGCTTACTCTATATTCACTATCAGAGCCATCAGGAATGTACATGTTAATTCCCTTGTTTTCTAGCTTGATTAAATGTTTATAACTAACAGTTACTTTGGGTCTATCAGGAAGAGGAATTTTTTCTATAGCCTCTAACTTTTCAAAGCTATTGTTAATTTCCCGGAAATTTTGGAGAATAACAGCAAAATAATCTCTTTTTTGCTCCCCATTAACGAAAATGTTTATTCTTTTTGCTTCAGTGTCAGCTCTAACAACAGCAGAAGAATTAAAATTCTCATCTTCCAAAACTACCCCTGTGCGCCACCGATGATCTTCTTTTATATCTTTGTGCATTTTTACAATGAAGCGTGGCATTACTGAAGGAGGAAGAAAATCATAGTCTATTACAAACCTCAGAACACTTTCATAGTCAAATTCAAAATATGGTTCCTGAATTTCCAGTGAGGCAGGAAGGAGAACAGTGCTATTGTCAAGACCATAAGATAATTCAAATTTATTCATCAAATTAACAAAAAAAACGTACTGATCAGGAGGATAATAAAAATCTGCTTCCGTAATTTGCTTTAATATCTCTGGAAGCATACTATCAGGTTTTAGAATTCCTTTAGATTTGGCAATCTCCTTTGAGTTGACAATTTTATATACAGCATTAGTCACCCATTGAGGTTCCAAAACATACGTATTCAACAGAGGTATATCTCTGAAATGAAGTATCACGCCTAGGTCATGAAGAAAATCAACAAGAGTATTCTGCTCTGATTCATTTTTAATCTCTGCTTCATTACATATTTTTTTATACTTTTCATATGAGATGTAATTACAATACTCACAATCGTTGTCGACCTTAATTGAAGGACAACTTGGACATATTTCTTCAAGTATGCTCTTTACATTAAACCAGCTTTTAGGCCACTTGATTTCAAGATGTTTCACCTTCGTCAGTTCTTTTTTCAAAGCTTCTGTAAAAACATCGATCCCTTCACTTGATTTACAGGAAAGCCTATAAAAATCTCTGATTGAAGGATATTTATCTCTTAAAAACTTCCTGTTAAGTTCAAACGCAGGATTTTCATCAATTTTATTAATCACAACTAAAACCGGAGAATCTCCACCGAAGTTTTCAATGAGTTTAAGCCAGTACTCAGGATTTTCATCTCTTCTAGCGTCCAAAACAAGGATATAAAGACTCCTTTTTGACAAAAAGAACTGGTGGGTGGCATGCATAATCTCCTGCCCTCCAAAGTCCCAGAAATTAGCCTTGATTTTTCTTTTACTATTTTCCAGTTCCCATTTTCTTATGCTGATTCCATGTGTTTGGGGCTCATTTTCGTTAAATTCTTCTCCAAAAATCTGCTTCACCAGCGAAGTTTTGCCTGACTTCCCTTCACCAACGATCAGAACTTTAACCTCATTTAATAGTTCATTTTCACCTTCTAGCGACTTGAAATAATTTAATACTGCCTCACTACCTTGTTTCACGATCTCCGGCGGCGGAGAGGTCAATTGATTAGAAGATATGTCAAGTGTAGTAAGATTTTTCAGTTCTGCGATTTCCGGAGGCAGAGAGGTCAATCGATTCTCATATATGTTAAGTGTAGTAAGATTTTTCAGTTCTGCGATTTCCGGCGGCAGAGAAGTCAATTGATTATAAGATATGTTAAGTGTAGTAAGATTTTTCAGTTCTGCGATTTCTGGCGGCAGAGAAGTCAATTGA
>CAZCKG010000410.1:0-2594 GCA_964498825.1 uncultured Methanosarcinales archaeon | reverse complement strand
CCAATTTTTTGGAATCCAATTTTTTGGAAACCAATTCTGTGGAAATCAAGTTCTTGTAACCCGGCTTTTCAGAACATTAAACTTTCAGCCCTCATACGAGTTTCAAAATAGCTTTTTATCTAATGTGAGAGGTTCTGGTTTTAAATGAAGATAGAAAATCTCGATCTGCCCGACGAAATAAAGCGTTTTTATCTGGACTCCGGAATTCTGGAATTATACCCTCCTCAGGCAGAGGCAGTTGAAAAAGGCCTGCTTGAAGGAAAAAATATGCTGGCTGCAATTCCGACTGCATCGGGGAAGACCCTGCTCGCCGAACTTGCGATGTTGAAGTCTATCCAGGCAGGAGGAAAGGCACTTTATATAGTGCCTCTTAGAGCTCTGGCTTCTGAAAAATTCAAGAGGTTTCGAGAGTTTTCCAAATTCGGGATCAAAGTCGGAATTTCAACTGGCGATTATGATCAACGGGATGAGGGTCTAGGAGTAAACGACATTATCGTAGCTACATCTGAAAAAACCGATTCTCTGCTCAGGAACGAGACCTCCTGGATGCAGGAAATTTCAGTTCTTGTGGCAGATGAGGTACACCTTATAGATTCTGCGGACAGGGGGCCCACACTTGAAGTTACTCTCACAAAGCTCCGGAAAATGAACCCCTCCTGCCAGATCCTTGCGCTCTCTGCAACTGTGGGGAATGCCGATGAACTTGCAGCCTGGATGGAAGCCGAACTTGTGCTAAGTGAATGGAGACCTACTGAGCTTATGGAGGGGGTGTTTCTTAATGGAACGTTCTACTGTAAGGACAAAGAAAACCCTGTTAAACAAACCACAAAAGACGAAGCCATAAACCTTGTCCTGGATACTCTTCAGGAGGGTGGCCAGTGCCTTGTTTTCGAAAGCAGCAGGAAAAACTGTATGGCTTTTGCAAAGAAAGCAGCTTCAACAGTTAAAAAGACACTCTCTGCAGCAGATAAAGAAGCTCTTGCCGGAATTGCAGATGAGGTGCTCGAAAACAGTGAAACGGATGCTTCTACAACTCTTGCAGCCTGCATCCGCTCTGGAACAGCTTTTCACCATGCTGGGCTCACCACGCCTTTAAGGGAACTTGTGGAAGATGGTTTCAGGTCAGGAAGGATAAAACTCATCTCAAGTACTCCAACTCTTGCAGCAGGGCTCAACCTGCCTGCCAGGAGGGTAATTATCAGAAGTTACAGGCGTTATTCTTCTGAAGGCGGGATGCAGCCTATTCCTGTGCTTGAGTACAAGCAAATGGCAGGCCGAGCAGGAAGGCCCAGGCTTGACCCTTATGGAGAAGCTGTGCTTCTTGCCAAATCCTACGAAGAGTTTGTTTTCCTTTTTGAGAATTACATAGAAGCAGAAGCAGAAGACATCTGGTCCAAGCTAGGGACGGAAACTGCTCTAAGAACTCATGTGCTTTCTACGATCTCCAATGGTTTTGCACGGACAAAGGAAGAACTCATGGAGTTTCTGGAGGCAACATTTTTTGCTTTTCAGTATTCGAACTTTGGACTTTCTGCGGTTGTGGAGGAATGCCTTGGCTTTCTGAGAAGAGAAGGAATGCTTGAAGATTCCGAAGCCCTCATTCCTACAGGTTTTGGAAAACTTGTCTCGAAACTCTATCTCGACCCTCTTTCTGCCGCTCTCATTGTGAAAGGGCTTAGAGAAGCAGGAACTCTTACAGAGCTTACTTTGCTGCATCTTGTCTGCAGCACACCTGACATGCGTCTGCTCTATATGCGAAGTCAGGATTATCAGGATATCAATGATTATGTAATGGCACATACGGGCGATTTCGTAAAGGTTCCGAGTCCTTTCAATATTACGGAATATGAATGGTTCCTCGGAGAAGTAAAAACTTCTCTTCTCCTCCTTGACTGGATCCATGAAAAATCTGAAAACGATATTTGCTCAAAGTTTGGTATAGGGGAAGGTGATATTCATGCAATTGCGGATATTTCCGAATGGATTATGCATGTGACCACCCAGCTTGCCAGACTTCTTGATCTTAAGGGAATGAAAGAAGCTTCAGAACTTGAAAAAAGGATTCATTACGGAGCAGGCCCGGAATTGATGGAATTGCTTGATATAAGAAGTATAGGACGCGTAAGGGCAAGAAAACTTTACGAAGCAGGCTTCAGGTCTACGGCAGACCTCGCAGGTGCTGCGCCGGAAAAAGTAGCTGCCCTCTTAGGACCGAAGATTGCGGAGAGAATTTTTAAGCAGATTGGGAGAAGAGAAGCAATTTTGGAGATTGCTGACTCTAAAACGTCTGGAAAAAACTCTTCTGCCAGGCAAAGAACGATTAATGACTATTAAACTTACTCACACTATCTTTTTGGTCGTCCGCTTTTATATGGTTTCTATTTTTGAAAAAACAAGTCTGACTTCCACTACTGAGTTTTGTCCCTTACACCCATATTCTCCATACTATGTCTTTCTTGTCACGCTCGACGCAGGAGAGCGGTCGTCCCCAAAAAGAGAAAAATAACCCCACAAACAAAAACAATCTGTACCCGTCTTTAAGGAACTAATATATAAAAGTGAAAGGAGAAAGGGATAACTTTCTGCTTCTTTTT
>CAZCKG010000409.1:0-2596 GCA_964498825.1 uncultured Methanosarcinales archaeon | reverse complement strand
AGTACGGGAAACAAAGTTAAGACTGCCTACAACTTCTCCCCTGTATTTCAGAGGAATTATGGCAACAGCTTTTATTCCCTCTTTTTTTACTGCACCACTTATTGTATCGGAGTAGAAATCCAGCGAATATATGGGTTTTTCAATCCAGATTTGTTTTGCCTCAAGAGAATCAGCCTTATATCTGGAAACTTTTTCTTTAAATTCGGGAGAAAGCCCGCTTGACGCAACAAGATTTATCTGGTCCAGAAGTTCGTCCTTTAAGTATATTGCCCCAGCACTGATCCCGTTTATCTGGAGACAAGCGTCAAGAACTTTGTTGAGAATTGTTTGGAGATTCCATGTACTGCTTAGTTCCACTCCAAGTCTTCGCTGGATTTCAAGCATTTTCTGTGCTTCTTTTCTTTCAGTAATATCAACTACAAGACCCTGAAAATGAGTAGCTCTTCCTTCCTTATCTCTCTGAATGAAAGTTTTCTCATCTACCCAGAGAATTTTTCCATTTCCTGTGAAAATTCGATATTCGAGATCAAAAGAATCCTGCTTTTCTATGATGTTGCGTTTGAGAGTTTCAATAACTGTGCCTACATCTTCCCTGTGAATAATACTCTCATAAGAAATCTGACCTGAAGTGAAATCTTCGGCCGTATATCCAAATTGAGTTACATTTTCCGAAACGTATATAGTAGGCATATTTTCTTTATTTTCCCACAAAAAAGCTACTGCCTGACTGTTGTTAATTATAGTTCTCAGTAGCTTCTGAGTTTCAAAAGACTTTCTGAGAGCCGCTTCATTCTCCTTTCTTTCGGTTATATCCATTACAAGCCCCTGCAGGTAAGTCACTTCCCCATCAGGATTTCGCTGGATAAAGGCCCTTTCATTCACCCAGCGCAAGTCGCCAGCTTTTGTAAAGATTCTGTATTCTGCATCAAAATCTACTCCACCTCTCCTGATTCGCTCTCTGAGCGAATCCTCAACTCTTTTCAAATCGTCGGAATGGATGATATCTCCATAAAGGACTCTGCCTGAAATAAAGTCCTCAACTGTATACCCGAACTGAACTACATTTTCAGAAACAAATTCAGAAGGCCTTTTTTCATCGGTTTTCCACAGAAAAACCACAGCTGGACTGTTGTTTACGACTGTCCTGATTATCTCCTGCATCTCAAGGACAGAGAGCAAATCCACAATCCCAAGTGCAGCAATAACCTTCCCGTCCTCCGAGAAAATAGGAGAAACAGCTACATTCCTGCCCAGATATGTGCCTTCCTTCGGAACTCCCCTTATAGTCTTGCCAGCCCTGAGAACCTCTTCAAGTACAGGTCCTGTATATTCCCGGTCAAGGATTTTCCCATTTTCCAGACGAAGACCCTTTCGATTAAGGCTACGGATGGTGGTTGGAAGTCCAACGAGGGAATGAACAGCCGTCGCAATTGACTCGAGCTCTTCAGGTCCTGCATCTTCAGATATCAAAGAAGTAATTTTTTCACCCCAGAAAGATCCTGACAATATTTAGAAATAAAAAGCAGAAATAATTTAAGCAAAAGAATTTAAACACTGAACCTTTTTTCCGGCCTTGTTTCGCCTTATTAAATACTTGTTTGAGGAATATATAGTTGCTCTATTTATATAATTAATAGTGTATCAAAAGTTTAGAGTTCAAGTCATCTGAAGATGGCTCTTCTCTGGGAACGGTTGAAATCATGAAAATTCTGGTTATCATGGGAAGCCCACGAAAAGGCAATACTTACCAAGCAGCGAAGAAAATAGAAGAGTTCATACGGTCTAAGAGTAATGTTGAATTTGAGTACCTTATGCTCAAAGATGCTGATATTTCTCAGTGTCGCGGCTGCTTTGTCTGTTTTGTAAAAGGAGAAGACCACTGTCCCTGTAAAGACAATGCCCCCGTTATCGAGCAGAAGATGCACTCTGCTGATGGGGTAATCTTTGCTACACCTGTCTACGGAATGAACGTCTCTGCACTCATGAAGACTTTCGTAGATCGTTTCTCATATATCTTCCATCGTCCCCGTTTCTTCAATAAAAAAGCCCTTCTTCTCTCTACCACTGGCGCTCTGGGCAACAAGGAAGCTCTCGATTACCTCAAATTAGTAGCCAGTATATGGGGCTTTGAAGTAGCTCATTCTGTTGGCCTTGTGACCCCTCCGATGCAAATTCCAAAGAAGAAAGAGCAAGAGAACAACCGGAAGCTTGAAAAAGCTGCACTTGAGTTCTACAATTCCCTTCAGGAAAAACGTCAATCTCCGGGGCTTCGAGATGTATTCATTTTTCGCGCCCAGAAAGCAAGCTTTGGCGAACTGGGCCTGAGCTCCCCTGCTGATTATGCGTATTGGAAAGAGAAAGGCTGGCTGAACCCTGAAGCAAAATATTACGCGGATGTACCTGTGAATCCTATTTACAATGCTATTGGCTGGATCTCCGAACAGATATTGAAAAGGAAAATGCGGAAGGATCTGGCTGAAATATCTCAAATTACATAATTATTCCGGTTTACATAAATGTCAGCACTGTTGCCAGAAAAACAAATAAAACAGGTTTCAGGGTGAGTTGTAATGAAGCACAGAGAATCATAAAAAAT
>CAZCKG010000408.1:0-2613 GCA_964498825.1 uncultured Methanosarcinales archaeon | reverse complement strand
TTGAAAAGTAACAATAGGTCTCTAATATCATGGTATCCGTTCCGGTTTTACATAAGTTAATGTAAAGTTACAACAGGTCACAACACTTTTCGGATAGGCTTTAAGATCGGGTTTTACCTCTCTGGCACTAACTTTTTAATTGAGAAACTATTCTCAACCCATACAAAATAATGAAAATCTGGCAAAATACAATTTATCAAAAACAAGGTTTTTATTTCAGTCAGTTAGTAACCTTAAATCTCAAAACGGTTTATTTCCTGAAAAATTAGTTCCTGGAATTATTTTTATCGGTGAGACTAATGTTATATGCCTTTTACCTGAAATAAAAGGCTATTTAGATTTAGAACAAAATCTTTCTGATGCTATCCGTGTTGGAGCTGATGCTATCCAGATCTGCGCTGATACTATCCAGATTGAGGCATTTCGGAGAACTGCCTTCAGAGCACGCAGGAACTGAGCTTCAAAAAGCCGACACCGTACTTTTTCAGGACTTTACCAGCCCGTATGCTCTCCTGCCTTACGGCCCCACATGTAAAGAAACGCGAGCAGCTGCACATCCGTACCGTGTCATCCAGAAGCTGAATTTTCTTGCGCTCAGGGCTTTAAGGCAGCTAGTTCTGGGCAGGTTTCCGGAAAGGACCGCAGCAGATAACGACTACCTTTCCGGGTTTCGTTTTTAAGCCCGTTTTGCACAGGCCAGGGCCTGTCTGGCTCTTACAGCAGGCGTGTAGACTCGGTTTGCCTCGGAGCTTTAACAACGAGCACCCTGAAAATCCCGTCTCCCGGGTTCAGAAGGCGGTGGGGAATTTTTGCAGGGCTTTCGATCAGCATATCCCGGCTGACTTCCCGGGTTTCGTCTCCGATCTCGACAACGCCTTTTCCTTCAAGCACGTAAAAGAACACGTCAACGGGAGTTACGTGTTTCTTTAAGGCTTCCCCGGGCTTGAGTTCTATGTGTACCGCCTGGGCGTGTTCGGTATCGTAGAGCGTTCGGACGCTCACATTATGAGGGTTCGGCTTTTCAGGTGAGGATTTCATCTCAATGACTTTCATATCGTTCTCCCCTTTTGACCATGTTTTTGATTTTCCGGCACTAAACCGGGATTCGAGGAATATTATGAATTTTAACCCTTGAAACCCCGAAATTATCGGGATTTAAGGGTTTTACAGGAGGAACCGTTTTAAATGGAAGCATATCAGCCTTTTAAAGGCTGTATGAGACAATTCTTGCTTTTTAAGGACTTAAAAGCTAAAAGCTTTAGATAAAAGCTAAAAGCTTTAGATATTACATGCAAACTTATGGTCTTACAGGCCTGCCTGGGTTTTGAAGTTTTCAAGGCCGATGTCTTCGATAAACTTTCCCAGCCTCTTTTTCGTGCCTGAGCCTTTATAGAAATTAAGGATTTTCTCGATCGACTCAAGAACTTCTTCTTCGGAGAGTTCCTTTGCGACAACCTCGGCAAGTCTCGGAGTTGCGGCGGCAGAGCCTCCGACCATGAGGGTATATCCTTTGGCCGTGCCCATCACTCCTATATCTTTGATGGCAGGTTCGGCACAGGAGTTGGGACAGCCGGAAACAGCCATTTTCAGCTTGGAAGGCATGGGCATTCCGTGGTATTTCTCATCAAGTTTAAGGCCAAGGCCTACTGCATCCTGCTTTCCCTGCTTGCAGAAAGTCGTCCCGGGACAGAATTTCACACTTCTTACGCAGAGCCCTATGGCTGCGCCGGGTTTTATACCGAGCTCAGCCCACACATTATCAAGGTCTTCTTCTTTCAGGCCCACGATTGCAATCCTCTGGGCAGAAGTCATCTTGAGGGCGGCTGCCCCGTATTTTTCCGCAACATCAGCAATCTTCCTGAGGGTTGCCGGGTCCACAATTCCTCCGGGGAGGTGGGGGGCGATTGCATAGGTTTCACGGTCTCTCTGAACGATTGCACCTTTTTCCGGTAAGTTGTCTTTCATAGCTGATCCTTTCTCCGAATTTCCTGGATTTTACTGTATATTGGGACGTCTGGCAGCCCTGGAGAAGTTCAGATCGAATTTCTCAGTCTAAGGCTGCCTTAGATCCTGTTTTTCCAGATACAGGTAACTTTTCCAGTACATTAATATATACAGGTTTTATAAAAGGCAATTTATAATAGTATCCTTTTGATACCAGTATATTAGAGATACTAATTTATATATCAGACAGTTTCTATGTTTATACTATGAAAGACTGCACAGTCTACAAGACAATGAATATTATCGGAAAAAGGTGGACAATCCACATCCTGCTGGAGCTGCACAAAGGGGAAAAGAGGGAAAAGCGCTTCAACGAGCTGAAAAGGAAGCTCGGCTATATAACCCCGAAAATCCTTTCTGAGAGGCTGACAGAACTGGAAACCGAAGGCCTGATTGGAAAAAAGGTAGATAACTCGACAAATCCCCCGAAGTCCGAGTATTACCTGACAGAAAGCGGAGTGGATTTTGTGAAAATAATCCAGGCTATCAAACGCTGGGGACTGAAATGGAAATTCCAGAACGAGGAATGCGAAAAGGCAATTTGCATGTACTGTGACCACTGAACCGTGACTGCGGAAAGGACATCTTAGATGGAAGGTAAGGAAGAAA
>CAZCKG010000407.1:0-2613 GCA_964498825.1 uncultured Methanosarcinales archaeon | reverse complement strand
AGGTAATTGTCGGACAGCCTCCTTGCAGCGGGGTGCGCCAGCGCAACTTTGATTATAGAACAATTTTATAAATATTGAATGAAGAGTTAATTTGTAGTAAGACATTATTAGGGATCTGTTTAGTATCATATTAAGGTCAAATCTTCGGACAATAGTATCAGATAAATGAGAATCTAACAAAAGTATTATGCCCTGTTTTAAAGCAGGGTTGGGGAATTATGACTTTTTTTTATCTTCGGGATAAGGATGAACTGGAGAGCCAAAGAAAACGGATCGCTGAACTGGAAAAGGCTAATCAAAACTTGCGTACTGAGCTTCTCGAATGTAAACATGCTGATGAGACACTTAACCGTAAACTAAGCTTGCTTGAGAGCGTCATGCAAGCTACTGACGTTATGCTGGTTTTACTTGATCCTCAGTTCAACTTTGTATGGGTAAACTCTGCCTACGCTAAGACTTGTGGGATGAAGCCTGAAGAGATGGTTGGTAAAAACCATTTCTCGTTATACCCTAATGCTGAAAATGAGGCGATTTTCCGGAAAGTTAGGGATACAGGTGAGAAAGTATTCTACAAGGACAAACCTTTTTTCTTCCCTGATCAGTCCGAGCGTGGAGTCACCTATTGGGACTGGAGCC
Organism: uncultured Methanosarcinales archaeon; assembly: GCA_964498825.1. Lineage (GTDB taxonomy): Archaea > Halobacteriota > Methanosarcinia > Methanosarcinales > Methanosarcinaceae > Methanosarcina. Next base: position 1,977 of record CAZCKG010000407.1, on the reverse strand, counting down.
TGACTCCACTCAAGGATGCATACGGAAATGTTACTGGCCTGGTTTTCTCCTTGCGTGAGACGACAAAGTACAAGCAGGTCGAGGAGGCACTGCGGGAGAGTGAAGAAAGGCTGCGCCTTTTGGGCGACAACCTGCCAGACAGTGCACTCTATCAGTATGTCTATGAGCTCGACGGTAGTGTTCGGTTCCTGTACATCAGTACAGGCATCGAACGTCTCAACGGCGTCAGTGCCCAGGATGTATTACAAGATCCTAACACGCTATACAGGCAAGTTCTCCCTGAGTATTTAGAACGGCTCTTCGAAGCTGAGTCACTCAGTGCTCGTGAGTTGTCAGATTTTGATATGGAATTACCTATGCAACTGCCCAGCGGCCAGATACGCTGGATGCGATTGCACTCTCGCCCTCGCAGGATGTCTGACGGTCGAGTAATCTGGAACGGCGTGCAAATAGATGTCACTGAGCGCAAAAGAGCAGAAGAAGCTCTAAAAAAAGTACATGAAAGGCTCGAGGAAAAAGTAAAAGAACGTACAGAAGAACTTGAAAAGGCTTACAACTCGCTGAAAGAAAGTGAAAAAGGTCTCGCTGAAGCTCAAAAAATTGCTCATATTGGAAACTGGGAATGGGATTTTGTAACTGGTGAAGTATACTGGTCTGATGAATTATATCGTATTTTTGGACGTAATTCTCAGGAAGCAGGGGCAAGTTACGAGAAACTTTTAAAATATGTACACCCTGAAGATCGAGATTATGTAGATAACGCTATCAAGAGAACTTTAAATGAACAACCTCTTGGTATTGATTACAGGATTATCCTGCCTAATGGGGAAGAACGAACAGTCCACTCTCAAGCCGAACTTACTTTTGATGAGAAGAATATTCCTATTCGAGCAAAAGGAATAGTTCAGGACATCACAGAGCGTAAGAAGGCTGAAGAGGCTCTTAAAAATCTTGAAACGATTCGTAAAAAGGAAATTCATCACAGAATTAAAAATAACCTGCAGGTTATTTCTTCTCTTTTAGATCTTCAGGCTGAAAAGTTCAAAAACAGAAAGTGTATTCAGGACTCGGAAATCCTTGAAGCATTCAAGGAAAGCCAGGATAGAGTAGTATCAATTGCACTTATTCACGAGGAATTGCATGAAGGTGAAGGAGAAGATACACTTAACTTCTCTCTATACCTGCAGAGACTCGTTGAGAATCTTTTCCAGAGTTACAGTCTTGGAGATTCAAACATTAGCTTAAATATGAGTCTTAAGAAGAATATTTTCTTTGATATGGACATTGCAGTTCCACTCGGAATGATTGTTAATGAACTTGTCTCCAATTCCCTTAAGCATGCATTTCCAGACAGAGATAAAGGGAAGATCGAGATTAAACTCTTTGAAAATAAGCTGAGTAGTTATAAAGGGGAGTTTGCTAAAAAAGCTACCACATATACTCTTATTGTCTCAGATAACGGAGTTGGTATTCCCGAAAACATTGATATCGAAAGTTCAGATACCCTTGGCTTGCAACTTGTAACCATTCTTGTTGACCAGTTGGACGGTGAAATCGAGCTAAAAGGGGATAAAGGTACTAAGTTTATGATAAGATTCAGTGTAGAAGAAAAAGAGGAATTGGTACTTGAATATTGATATATTATGAGAAAATATATGAGAAACTATATTTCTGTATGAACTGTACAAGATGTAAGAGTTCCAATCACATAAAGAATGGTATAGTTAATGGATGTCAACGCTACAAATGCCATGATTGTGGATATAACAGCATATTGAGGCACTTTCTGGCAAGATTGAGGCTAAAACAAAGTGTTATACTAAGAGTCTTGAAATGCTAAAGTTACCCGGTTATTCTCTTAATGAAACACAGAAATAAGGAGTTAACTATATTTGGTTAACGATGCCTTAACGATGCCTAATTAATTAGATCGGAGTTATCAAGTACATTGATAAATTATTCTGCTATTGCAGAGTT
>CAZCKG010000406.1:0-2620 GCA_964498825.1 uncultured Methanosarcinales archaeon | reverse complement strand
TCATATTATAGACTAAAGACTTTATAAGCCTAAATAGGTGTTATAAGTCCATTTTTTTATTTCTGCATTTTCTTTAGTCCAAGCTCGATAAAGCCAATCCAGGTTTCGAGACTTTCCCAGTCATGTTTCGAAGTCAGGAGGACAGGCACATCAGGGTTTAAGGAAAGAATATCGTCTCGCATTTTTTCTTCATCGACATCAACTGCATGGGCAATATCAACTTTGTTTATAATTGCAAGTTCTGCAGTCTTGAAAATCATGGGGTGCTTAAGGATAATGTCGTCTCCTTCTGTGACACTCACGGCCACAACTCTCAGGTGTTCCCCCAGTTTGAAGTCTACAGGACAAATAAGGTTGCCTACGTTTTCAATTAGCAGGAGATCAGTATTATCAAGGTCGATTTCATCAAGAGCTTTTTCCACCAGCTTTGCATCCAGGTGACACTCCTTTCCCGTATTTACAGGAATTGTAGGCACCCCGAGTTTTTGGAAACGGGAAGCATCCATTTCTGCGATCACGTCGCCTGCGATCACAGCTATTTTGTATTTGTCTTTAAGGTGCTTGATCGCCTCTTCTATAAGAGTAGTCTTCCCTGAGCCTATTGCCCCCATAACATTTACTGAGAAGACATTATATTTGTCAAGTTTCTTTCTGTTTTTTTCAGCAATTTTATCATTTGCTTTGAAGACGTCGTGTCCCATATGGATTACATGCATCAACATAAACATCACTTGGAGAATTACTTATTATTACTATCTGCTGTACGATCTTCTGCGGTTCGATCTTCTTCCGTTTCAATTTCAATGCTTTTAATAATTAGTTCTCTGCCGCCTGTTATATGTGCCTGTTTACCGCAGATAGGGCAGTCTATGGAAGCTACATAAACAAGGAGTTCACTTGTAAGCCCACTGCTTTCCCGTATCTGCTTTTCGTCAATAATTCCCGTGTATCCGCATTCGCATTCAAGAGATGGGGGCACCATTTCTACAACAAAATCAGCATTTTCTGCTATACTTTCCTCTGCAATAGCCTTAAAACAGAAACTCAGCTGTTCAGGATTTGTATGAGATAATCTTCCCATCTGAAGGGTTACATGTTTGACTTCAAGAGCTCCATGAGTTTTAGCAGTAGATATTACCTGCTCTAAGATCTCACAGGCAATGGAGAGTTCATGCAAGTTTGCTACCTCCTTCTCTGGAGTACTTAAACCAGTTGTAGCACATGCCTTCCTGGCTGACCATACAGGGACCTGAAGGACTCTTTGGAGTGCAGTTCTTCCCGAAGTTCGGACATTGTGGAGGCTTTGCTTTTCCTGTAAGAATGGCTGCACAGATACAGCGTTTTTTATCTTTTCCTTCGGCTTTCTTTCGAATATCTTCAAGGGCGGAGGTGTAGAGATCTTCGTATTTCTTTGCTGCGTCTCTTTCTTCGAACTCTTTCCTGAGAACAAGTCCTGAAGCCTCTATTCTTCCGATGCCTCTCCATTCGGAGTCTGAAGTCTCAAACACCCTGTCCATTATCTTCAGAGCAATCTGGTTACCTTCGGCTTTCACAGCTCTCGGGTAACCATTATCAACCCTTGTGACCCCTTTTTCTACCTGCATCTGTAGAAGACTTATTCCAAGAAGGATGTCTATGGCCTCAAATCCGCTCACTACAACAGGGAATCCCTTTTCTGCAAGAGGTTCGAAAAGTCCTGTACCTATAATAGTAGCCACATGCCCGGGAGCTATGAAAGCATCAACTTCCGCATCACTGGCAAGAAGATTAATTGCAGGAGGAGTTTGCTTTTGAGAGGCTAGGAGGCTGAAGTTTTCGGGGAGATCTCTCAAGAGGGCTGCCGCATTTGCAGGGACCGTTGTCTCAAAACCTATTCCGAAAAAAACTACGTCAAGTTCCGGCTTTTTTTCTGCAATGACAATTGCATCATCAATGCTGTAGACCATCCTTACGTCTGCTCCGTCAGACTTTGCGTCCAGCAAACTTTCTGCAGAACCCGGAACTCGCATCATATCTCCGAAGGTTACAACAGTCGCTCCGCTTTTAGCAAGGGCAATTGCAACATTAACATCTTCTTCAGGAGTGACACAGACCGGACAGCCGGGGCCACTTATTACTTCTATATTCTCAGGAAGTACACTTCTTAATCCGTATTTTGCTATAGTTCTCTCATGCGTTCCGCAGACATGCATTATTCGAAGCGGTACCTTCGAGTTTCTGATTCTTTCCAGAAGCTTTTTTTCCAGTTCCGGAACCGCTGGCTTTGGAGGAGAATTCCCGTTTTCCATTATATCAACGTCCAGTTAAGGGAGATCAACTTTCGAGAGAGTCTGGTTCATCAAGACCAGCCACTATCCTTAGAAGGCGCATGGTTTCTTCACTTTCTTCTTCTGAGATTTCGGATATTGCATATCCTACATGGACAAGGAAGTGTTTTCCTATCATAGACTCATTTGCGCCTCCCATAAGCCCCATATTCACATCTCTACAGATCCCACCCATATCAATAGTCGCAGTATTCTCATCCACAATAGCTTTAACTTTACCAGGAATAGCGATACACATGTTACCTCTAATGTTTTCTTTCAAAATATGATCAAGTTATGACAATTAATCATAG
>CAZCKG010000405.1:0-2623 GCA_964498825.1 uncultured Methanosarcinales archaeon | reverse complement strand
TTCTTTTCCAACGCACCTGAGCAGTTTTTTGTATTTTCCAAGTAAAGGTTTTAACATAATGTTACTTTTACCCCTGAAAATTTCCCCTTCTCCTCTATAGATTTCGGCAATAAGTTCGGTATGAAAAGTCCTTGCAAATCGTCTGAAAAAAAGGCTCTCAACCTCAAAATTTGTTTGGCCCGGCAGTCCGGCGTTAGAAAGTACGACAATTTTTGGATATTTCTGATAGCGCTTTGAATGCCTGTACTCACCTTTTTCATCCTCTTCGAAATGAGGCAAAAGGAGAGGGGTAAGTCTATCTATGAAGTTTTTCAATATAGCCGGAACATTATCAAAGTACACAGGACATGCAAAAACTACCACATCCGAATCCATGAACCTGGGAAGCAGGTCGTCCATGTCATCGCGGATAGTGCATCTTCCGGGAGTTTTGAGCCAGCATTCAAATTTTCCCTTGCAGTACATAATATTCTTTTCAGCAAGGATAATATTTTCGATCTTTGCCCCGGCTTCTTCTGCTCCTTTAAGGAATTCATCAACCATAATGAGGGTGTTTCCTTCCCTGCCTTTATGGCTCCCGCTGAACACTGTTATTTTCATATAATAATCCCCCGTTGACCCCACTAAAAACTGGATAATTCGAACAAACTAAGTGATGTTCAAGTTTGTAACAATGAATTGACTAATCTATGATTCCCATGAATATAAATGCCCTGCAAGAACTTGAAATGAAGCCATAATATTCATAGAAAAAAGCTATTGAAAAAGGAAAAAAAGGAAAGATAGAAAAGATAAAAGGAAAGGTAGGGCCAAAAAAGGCCAATGTATGATAAGCAGATATTGGTAGAAGTTTACTCATACCTCAAAGCGTCCACAGGAGCCATTTTTGCAGCCTTGCTTGCGGGATATACTCCCGCTGTAACTCCCACAAATATCGCGACCAAGAGTCCTACCTCAAAGGTGAAATGTGAAAAAACAAAGGGAAGCTTCAGGATGGTTGTGGCTACATAAGCTCCTCCTATTCCTACCCCCACCCCCAGGAGACCGCCAAAAAGGCTGATAATAATTGACTCTGCCAGAAAGAGCAGGAGGATATCTATACTGGAAAAACCAAGGGCTTTCATGATTCCTATTTCCCTGGTACGTTCAGTAACTGTCACAAGCATGATATTCATTATCCCTATAGATCCTACCAGCAAGGAGATCAGAGCAACAGCAACAAGGAAATTTCGGAGAGTATCGGCAAGCTGAGTAGTTTGCTTAAGGATATCCGCCTGGTTAAAAATTCGGAAGGGTTTTGCATCTTCGTCACCGATATTCCTTGAAGAGACTCCAAAGTTCCGAGCAAGCCTTTTATTTACCTTGTCTGAGACAGTTTCCACGTCTTCGACATTATTAGTCATGGCAAAGAATGCCGAGAAATCATTTTCTTCAAGCATCTGATTAAGAGTTGAAACAGGGACGAAGACGCTTACGTCCCGATCAATTCCTCCACCTGCGAAAGAGATATTCGGACTTTCAATTATTCCTTTGACTTTGAATTTTTTAGTAACTGATTTGTTTTCTTCAAGCCGGAAAGTAATATCTATTGAACTGCGAGTGGAAATGTTCCTTTTGAATTTATCGCCAGCTACTTTGGACCCTATGGCTGCAGAAAAAGCATCCTGATCTGTTATGAAGCTGCCGGATCTCATAACTATATTGGCTGTATCCTTGTAATCTCCGGTCACTCCAGCAATATCAAGATTTTTGTTTTGAGAAAAGTAGCTTACTGATCCACGTTGTTGTTTTACTGGAGAAACTGCAGCAATACCTGGAGTTTTATCGATAATTTGCAGCTCGTTGGTATAGAAAATATTTGGCTCCTGGCTATATATAATAATAAAATTGGATCCCTGAGCATTGATCTCATCTTCAAAATAAACATTAAAGCTTTCCCCTAAAGAAAGGTTTGCAACTACCGCAGCAATTCCTATGATAATGCCAAGAGTGGTCAGACCTGAACGGAGCTTTGAGCTCCATATGCTTCCAAGAGAAATCCTGATGGCTTGTCTCAGTTTCAGCATAAAATCATCTGTATATATATGAATGCTCTAGAACTGTTTTAATTTCTGTATAAATTGAACTTCAGGCTTTAGCGCGTAAACTGTGTAAAACTAAGATAGACACAGGAAGTTCCCAAAAACCCCAATAAATATTAATCTCAAATATATAATAAATAACGGTAAAAAATAATCATAGAATTTTTGTGATAGCCTGGTATTATAACTACTTTTAATGGATTTCTAAACCGTTAGAGAAAAATAATGGTCAAGCAGATCTAATAATAAAATTTTATCAGATATTCACCATTTGATAGTTTGTATGACTAATTTGTTAAAATCCTGAAGAACCGTACAAACAGTATAAATTAGCATATTTCTTATATATGCTAGTGATATATCATAGGAAAAGTGCAAGCCTATGTATGAAACCCGATTGGAACTATTTAAAACGTATTATTGCAAACACAGGAGGGGGAAGTATGAAAAAAAATAATGACAAAGACCCCGAGCTTTTTTCAAGAATGTCGCAAAGTTTCCAGATCTCTGCCGCATATAATGATATAGAAGAGTTGACAGAA
>CAZCKG010000404.1:0-2630 GCA_964498825.1 uncultured Methanosarcinales archaeon | reverse complement strand
AAGTAAAAATTATTCTTTATTAACAAGAGTGGGTGAAGAAGGTGCAGTAAAACTACCCAGCAGGATTGATTTATGAAGATTCCAGTAAAGGAATTAAACAGGATTATTTTTCCATTATCTAATACTGTACTGAAAGGTAAACTGACGTAAAAAAGAACAGAGATTATGAACAGTTGTAAAAATTTGGAAACAAATTTGCGCCCTCATCCAAAAACCTGGAAGTTCCGAATGGCATAAAGAGATGCTTATTATTTTTGTCTGGGAAGAGATACTGAGATACTGGGCTTACGGATTGCGAGTTTAGCTATGTTTAATCCTCTGATTCCGTTTTGCCCCTTATTTGTGGAGTAGATATTTACTAGTGGGGTGTTGAAAGGATGAGAACGCAAGTTTTACTATGTGCTCAAAATATATAATATTTTTAACATTTAATGTTATTCTAATTTTAAAATATTAAGAGATTCGTATATTTTTAATAAATTAGTTTAATTATATATTATAGATATATCGGATTTATAAATAGAAATAAAGTCTTGATACAGGTTAAAATTTGAAAAAACAGAAAACTGGAGAAGCTTATAAAATTACTCAAAATTTCATTAAAATTATATAGCCCATCTAAAGATGAAGTAAATGCAAAAGTCATAAAAATTGTGGCTAAATAAAATTAAGGAAACGACGTTAGTAAGGTAAATAACCAACTTTAAGAAAAAAAGGAAATTTTTGGATTTCTTTTAACATACTTCTTTTTCTACACTTGCAGAATAGGAAAAGTTTTAAATTCTCAATTAACCGAAAGAAAGATAGATTTTGTACTCTTATTATGAATTCTGGCTGTATTCCATTACTTTACCTTCTTGATCGACAGTCTTCATTTTACCATCTTTCATGCTGAATTCGGAAATTTTTTCTCCAGATTCGTTATATGCAGTCCAGAAGAAGGTATTTCCGTCTTCAGACCACAGATATTCTATTTTGGAAAAATCTTCGTTTTCGGAGTTAGTTTCGTAAACTGCTTTACACATCTTTACTCCGTCAATAGTTTCGGTTCCTACAACTTTCATGGTGACCTCTTCCCCTGTCTGAGGGTTTTTTGTTTTCCAGGAAGAGCCTACAGGACACCAGTCATCAGAGTTTCCACTGGATTCCACTTCAATATCCTCTGCTGAATTTTCAGAGGAACCTTCTTTGTTCTCTTCACCTGTAGCTGCAGAATCACTTTCGCCATTATTTTCGGCTGCATCTGTAGTCTTATCTTCTCCACTTTCGCTGCAACCCGAAGAAACAGCAAAAATAGTGCAGGAAAGCACTATAAGTAGTATAAACCACTTTTTAAACAAGATTTATATTCCTCCTTGATTTATCTGAAACTTTAAATTGTTTTTTATTTATTTATATGTGCTGATTTACACTTTAAGAGGAAAATAACCTTTTATCAAGCAGAATCAGACAAGTTTACTGCCAATGGATTCCCCCTGTTTCTAATCTGACAGCCAACAATTTAAATTATATCAACAGAAGAATTTATATACATCTCCGTGAAGATGAAAGAAAAGGTTAGAACTACAGAAAAACAACACGAGGGACATTTGTATGCAAAGCAAACCAATTACACCTGAATTGAAGGCTTTCTTGATTTCTATAGGTTCAGTTTCCGTAGACTCTTCCCTTATTCCACAAGCTAGAGGCTCTACTGCAGGCCCTGGGGCAGGCACAGGTTCGGTTTTCTTCATGACAGGAAAAAAAAGAGTAAGGCTTAGCATTAACAAGGAATCTCCCCTTTCTATTCAAGAAACAGAAGGTGAAGGGAATGTTGCACTTTTCTATGAGGGACAGGAGCTTGTGAGGGGAAAACTTGAACCTGCCCTTGCTCACTGCCCAGATCAGGCTTTCATAACTCTTTGTGAAAGGTGCATATTTGACTGTAAATATTGCCCTGTACCCAAATTACAGGGGCACGTAAAAAATGAGGAAGAGGTTCTGAGTATTGTTGATGAAGTATTGAAGACAGGAAATCTTAAAGCCATTTCCCTTACTTCCGGAGTTGAAACCTCAGTGGAAGGAGAAGTAGATCGTGTGCTAAAACTGCTTCCTGCCCTTGAAAAATACAATGTCCCTATTGGAGTTTCAGTATATCCAACATCAGGATGTTCCAGAAAATTCTATGAATCAGGCGTTTCCGAAGTAAAATACAACGTCGAAACTATGGACAGAGAAATTTTCAAAAAGGTCTGTGGAGATCTGTCACTTGATTACATCCTGGACAAACTTAAAGAAGCTGTGGAAATTTTTGGGAAGAACAGAGTTTTCAGTAACTTTATAATCGGACTTGGAGAAAGTGATGCAGCTGTCCAGGAAGGGATTGAAATACTTGCAAAAATGGGAGTGATCCCTATCCTGCGTCCGGTGAACCCACACCCCCTAAGAGCTGGAGATTGTTTTACTCAACGACCTTCCCCTGAGAGATTACTAAAGCTTGCAAAAATTGAAGCCGAAATACTTAAGAAATATGAACTTAATCCTGAACTTGCAATGACCATGTGCCTTAAATGTACAGGCTGTGATCTGGTTCCTTTCATTGATTTTTAATTACGAACTCGGCTTTCTTTTTTATAGTATCAATTTTAGAG
>CAZCKG010000403.1:0-2632 GCA_964498825.1 uncultured Methanosarcinales archaeon | reverse complement strand
CTTCATCATAGACTCCCTGAGCTGTGTGGGCTCCGAAAAAGTCACATGGGAAAAGGACTTTATCTTCAGGAAGGTAGGTGAACATGGTCTCAGGCCAATGAAGCCAGGGAGCTTCTATAAACCGAAGAGTCTTTCCACCCAAATCAAGGCTATCTCCTTCAGCAACAACCTTAATCCGGTCTTCAGGCAGTTCATGATAAAGCTTTGCCATTTTTACACCCCGCTCCGTTGTAATAAGCATTGAACTAGGGGCCTTGTCCATAATATAACGAATCGCACTGGCATGATCCGGTTCGGCATGATTCATAATAAGGTAGTCCAGCTTCTCCAAACTAGATACCATGCTTATTTTTTCTTCAAACTCCTTTTCGAAACCTGGATTTACAGTATCTATTAGAGCTGTTTTGTCTTCTCCTTTTACAAGATAAGCATTGTAACTAGTTCCCTGTGGAAGCGGAATTAAAGCATCAAACATTCTGCGGTTCCAGTCTTTTGATCCGACGGCAAAAACATCCTTTGAAATCTCTGGAATATTATAAATTTCCATATTTTTCCTCCGTTCTCCCTGATTGAATGAAACAGAAATCTATGGTCCTCCTGAAGTTTGAAACTATTTTACTAGAAGTCTATTATTGTGTTCGTATAACATATTTATTGGGCAAAATATTTATATTTTTGATCTTTCCACTAAGAAAAATAAATTCCCCGAAACAAGTCTCTTTGCGTTTTAATTGCTTAGTATTTTTTAAAAAAAATAAAAAAAAGAAAAACTTTATATAGACAGCAGTAAGTTATCACTTTCCTATTCAGGCAAGAATTCATAAATTTATCATTGACATGGCAACCGATAAGCCTGAACAATATTCGGTATTGAAATTGAGGCTTTGAATACTCGAATATTTCATTCAAACATATTTTAATCAAAAGAAGGGATATTTATGAAGACATCAAATGTAGAACTGAATCCGAATAAACTGGTACAATACCTTAACAAGCCAGCAAGCGAATTCACTAAAGATGACATTATAAGGTTCATTAAGGAAAACGGCATTAAGATGCTGAATTTCCGCTATGTTGGCGGCGATGGAAGGCTTAAAGCTCTCACCTTCGTGATCAGAGACGAAGAGCATCTTGACAATTTACTTTCCGCTGGTGAAAGAGTAGACGGGTCAAGTCTTTTTTCATACATTGAAGCAGACACAAGTGACCTCTATGTCCTTCCTAAATACAGGACTGCCTTCGTAAATCCTTTTGAAGAGATCCCCACTCTGGACATCCTTTGTTCTTACTTTGACAAGGACGGAACCCCTCTCAAAAGTTCTTCCGAAACCGTTATGAAGAAGGCTGCCCAGGTCCTGACCGAGAAGACAGGCTATGAACTTCAGGCAATGGGCGAACTCGAATACTATATCATCGCCAATAAAGATGAAGTCAACATGGGTTTCCCGGCCGTTGACCAGAGAGGGTACCACGAATCCAACCCCTTTACCAAATATGACCAGCTCAGGAAAGAAGCAATGATGTACATCTCCGAAGCTGGCGGAAAAATCAAGTACGGACACTCTGAAGTAGGGAACTTCTCTGATGACAAGTATTATTACGAGCAGAACGAAATCGAATTCGAGACTGACACACTTGAAAACAGTGCCGACAGGCTGCTTATTGCAAAGTGGATGCTCAGGATGCTTGCCGATCAATACGGCGTAACTGTCAGCTTTGCCCCGAAGATTACTGTTGGAAAAGCCGGAAGTGGACTGCACGTTCACATGAAGCTCCTGAAGGACGGAAAGAGTGTTATGGTCGAGAACTGCGATGTTAGTAACACTGCAAAGTGTGCAATGGCAGGTCTTCTTGACATTGCAGCAGGAATCACTGCCTTTGGAAACAGAATTCCTACATCCTACCTGCGCCTTGTTCCTCACCAGGAAGCTCCAACCAATATCTGCTGGGGAGACAGGAACCGCTCTGCCCTGATCCGTGTGCCTCTTGGCTGGTTCGCCGACGACTGCAGCAAAATGATAGCCCAGGTCAACCCGAACTACAACGAGGAGTTCAGGAGCCACAGCTACAAGTCTACCTTCGAATTCCGTGCTGCAGACCCCTCAGCTGACCTTTACCTCCTCTTAGCAGCCTTTGCTGTAGGTATCCGCCATGGCTTTGAGATGGAAAATGCCCTTGAAATTGCCGACAAGCTCTATATCAACGTGAATATCTTCAAGGACGAACATAAAGACAGACTTGCCCAGCTTGAACACCTCCCAGCTTCTTGCTACGAGTCCGCTCAGGCCCTGAAGAAATACAAGGATGTTTTCACTCAGTACGATGTCTTCACTGAAGGTATGATTAACGACACTGCAAAACTCCTTGAAGCCTACAATGACTACCAGCTCAGTGAGAGGCTCTACGGCAAGAACGAAGAAATCAAGAAACTTGTGGACACTTACATCCACGTCGCCTGATACCTATCAGCGATCTTAAATAAGCTTTTACTAACCGGAAAACCACAGGGTTTCCACTCTTTTTTGAGTGGGAACCTCCACATCAATTAAAGATTTGTTTTCTCAGGTTGCCTTTTTTAATATTTGTCTTAATATTTACTACAATATTTGTCTTAATATTTACTACAATATTT
>CAZCKG010000402.1:0-2640 GCA_964498825.1 uncultured Methanosarcinales archaeon | reverse complement strand
TCTTGAGCACAGCGAAAAGGACTGCGTACTCCCGAGGCGCAATTCGGGGTGGAAAGCACTGAAAAAAACTGTGCCCATGTCTTCCTTATTCCGCGATTTCCATGCTTTAAACGGTTAGTCTCTTATTTTGGATTAATGAAGGAAATTAGGGAATTAACGATAGAAAAGAAAGTTGATCTTGTCTTATAAAACCAATGTTTTCAAATTTTACGTTTAAAAGTTGAGGTTTATTCCTTATATCAAAAAATAACCTATAGATTTTTCATATAATAACTAGACAATTAGCAATTATTTATAATAAATACAAAAAATTCATTTTATAAAATAAATCTTTGAATGATAAAAATAAAGTTCACCTGATTATAAAAATTGATTAACCATATAAACACAATAAATGAAATTAATTGACTTTTGAATCGAGAAGGACGTTCACTTGACTACAAAGAGTAAAGATTATATTCACACACTCTCATTTTACGATATAAGAAAATTAAGAATCAAATCTTCGATTTACAGGGTATGCGCAGGTTTATGATTTTAGGTAAAAGATTTAGAACTCCTTAGTTTACCCAACTTTTTGTCGGAAATACCCGGATTTGAGATTTGAGGAGAGTGCTTATATGAAGAAATTCTTGACTTTGATACTGCTCGTTTCTATTATCTTTATATCTGGTTGTGCATCGACAGAAAAAACAAACTCGCCAGTCAATCCGGAAGATCTGGCTGTGAGTACAGAACCCCTGGTGATTAAGGAATTTAATGAGCAGGATATTTCTGTTAATGTGTTAAATAACAACAGTACTCAGGCAATTGACTCGGTATCTGTAAGCTCTTTTGATCCATTTACAATTGTCGGGACAAGTTCACAGATCAATATTCCTGCAAAAAATGAGGCATCTTTAAGTTTCAAGGTAATGGCTCCTGCTTTTGACAAAGCTGAGAATACTTCTATGTTAACACTGTCATATACATCTGGTCTCGATAAAGAGGAAAAGCCCATAATTAAAACGAAAGTCTTGCCTGTCCAGACGGTTGTTTTGCCTGATGCAAAACTTCAGTTTGTCGGCTTTGCCGAAAGTATGGACAATCTGCGTGCGTCTCCCCCTGTTTCTACATGGGAAACTAAGAAAGGTGAAAATATTACAGTGAAATTCTCTGTTAAAAATCACGGACAAACAACCATAGCCGGAGATTCCATGTATGTGACAGTAGATATAGAAAACAAACTGATAGGGAATAGTTCGAGAGTTAATATCACAGAAGCGATGGCAAAAGGAGGAACTTCCTATACAAGGGGTACGGAGCTTCCTATTCTGAAAGATGCACCCAATGGAGAAACCAATGTGTATGTAAATCTGATGAAAGGGGATTATCTTCTTGACTCCCAGACCCTCGTACTTAAAGTGAAGCTATAATCCGGATTTGATTCCCATGAGATTCAGGTTATGTATAAAACCTAAGAAATCTCCTCTTTTATTTTTTAGTGGATTTTTAATCAGCATTTTGCTGGTTTTAATCCCCTCTTCCGGCTGTTTTGAGAGTTCAGAAGACGTTTTCAGGGAGTATAATGAAGTTTCTATCCAGAATATAGATGTAATGTCAACTCCGCAAGGAGAGGGCACCCTTCTGACAGTCACCCCTTATATCCGCAATGACCAGGATACCGACAGTCCTATGCTTTCTGTCAAAGTCAAAGTTATCGATGAGGAGACACAGTTGATCGTGGCAGAAAAAGACGTGGATATTGGATACGTCAAAGCCCAAACTCTTGCTTACAATACTGTGTCTCTGGGAATTTTAGATCCCGGGAGTTATACAGTGGAGGCCCAGATTTTTCAGGAAGGCCAGATTCTTGATTCCGGAAGCGAGTTTATTACTATAAAAGCTAATTCCTCCGTTGACCAGCTGGCTGATATCCTGCTCACTGACATGAACCTTGTAATTACCCAGTTCATTGATAGGGATGCAAAGGTTGTGGTGGATATTTCTCCTGGAGTTTATAACCAGGGAGGAGATTCCAAAGCTCTGAACATGCTAGTCACTGCAAAAACAGATGCGTATACCTCGTATACTGAAAGCGACGAACTCGGAATTGTCAAAGGTTCAAGCCAGCTTAGAGGACATGTTCGCTTTGTACTTCCAAGAAGGGCAGAATACACATTTTCGGTTATTGTAGAGGAAGATGGTAGAGAAATAATAACTTCCGAAGTCACTGAGCCAATAAAAATGGATAAAATCGAAAGAAATGTTACAAAGAATTATCCACTTATAGAAGAAGGTACTCCTGTTGAATCCCCTGTGGAAGAAGGGAATTCCAAGTCCGAAGGTTCGACTCCCGGCTTTGAAGGTTTGATCATGTGTGTAGCCTTCTTGATGGCGGCAGGCATTATAATAAACAGGGACCTTTTGAACAAAAAGGATGGGAACGAGGAAGTATATGATTGGAAAAGAAGATAATCCCTACATTGAAGAAAAGGACACGGATCGTCACTTGGTGGCGGCCCGGATGCCTGGAAAAGGAGATACACAGGAATATAACGACGCTTCGTTTAGAAAACTGGTAAATGCAGCTGCGATGATTGTTCTTGTAGCCCTTATTTTCATCGCTCTGTTTTCTTTTTTCTTCAATATGCAGGAGGC
>CAZCKG010000401.1:0-2644 GCA_964498825.1 uncultured Methanosarcinales archaeon | reverse complement strand
CTCATACATGCTTAGTGAAGAGAAACGAAAAAAAATCAGAAAAAAAGGGTGGGAGTAAGATCCCACAATGATTTATTTTGCTTTGATTTTCAGTTTTGTGATGTCTATGGCGTTTTCAGGGCAGATGCTGACGCAGCGGCGACAGCTTGTGCCGAGGCATTTCTGGCTGTCGTATTTTGCGATTCTCTGGTCGGCGGTTTCTATGATTTCAAGAGCTTTTTCGGGGCATTCTTCTACACATTTCTGGCAGTAGATACATTTGTCTACAGGGACTTCGAGGAATATGCCTATTTCTTTAAGGATGGCAAGACCGCCTGTTCCTACCTCTTCGATGTCTTTTCGAACTCTCTTTTTTATGTCGGCCTGCTCAAGGGTTTTGGGAAGCTTTGGAAGACCGTAGAGTTCAAGCATCTGGTCATACATTTCCAGGGGCATTCCCTGAGTCCAGTAGGAAAGTTCACAGAGATAGAAGTTGTTGAATGTGTCACTCGTTGCCATCATAAGATGGTCGGCAGTGATTTTTTTTGCAACTTGAATTACGTCATCAAGCCTGGATTTGTCAAGGGCAAGTTCACGTGCAAGGGCAAGGGAGGTATTTCCGAACTGGACAATCTTTTTTGCGTAACCTGGGGCAGCTCCGAGTATGCGGGCGTCTTCGGCATCTACATAGGCGCCTGAGGCTCCTGACATATATGCGTATTCCAGATCTTCGTATTTAATCCCCGACTCAACGATAAGGGTCATGTGAGCGGCCCGGATTGCACCAATGGCTTTTCCGGCTTCCTCTACATCTTTTTCAGTGATTTCAATTCCAGGACCCAGAATCAGCTTTCCATTAGGAAGCTTGGGAGATTTTTCAATCAGCCCGCTTCTAAGTGCAAGCGAGAATGCCGAGATTACTCCTGTACCTGTAATCCCAACTGCCTTATGCCCATAGGACTTTATTATCGCGCCTGTGACCGGATGAATAAGGTAAGCTTCCTGCTTTTCCATCTCCTTATCAAGGACCATAATTTTCCAGTACTGGCCTTCGAGTTTTACGTCACAGATTGCGCCAGGACTTGCAAGCATTCCGCAACTTATACCCTGCCCTTCAATTGCAGGTCCTGCTGCAGCACTTGCCGTGATGATCCTGTTTCCTACTTTCAAAGCCATTTCGGCGTTTGTCCCGTAATCCGTTACAAGTGAAGGTTCAGGCTGGATAAGGAAATCGGTTTCAAGCATCATTGCAAGAGCATCAGCTCCGATCTCGTGTTTGATTGCAGGAGGAACGATGACTTCGCAGTTAGGCAGATCTTTCCCAAAAATCTCTGAAGCAGGAAATACGCGGGCATCCCTCTTTACATTCTGGACTCCGAGCTGTTTTTGCTTGTTTTCTCCGGCGTACGCAAGGTCTCTTATTTCTATATTCTGAAAAAGGGATAGCTGAATAGGATTTCCACAAACTGCAAGTCTTTCCACCAGAGAAAGGTCGATCCCAAATTTCAGGAACATTCTCCTGATGGTTTCGATAATTACCGCATGAGCTACATCCTCACCTGTTGTTATCGCAAAGTCCAGGTGGTCCATAACATTTCCTCCTGGGAGAGGGTGGCCCATGGTTATGACTGTTTTTAAGGTCTCATTAGTTTCAAGGTCAATAAGCTGGGTTCGAAAACCGCTGGTACCCAGATCAAGGGCTATTCCATACATTTTTTAGATCCTCCGTGAACATAATTTCGAGGAGCCCGGCACCATGGCTGCCCCGAAAAAGGATGGGATATTGGAGTTTGATTCTAATTCGACACAGGAAGAGGATGCAACATTTTTAGAACTTTCTAATTATGTAAATTAGAACTTATAAATTATATAAACTATTACTATTGCTTGAATTTCAAGATATTCCAATTCCAAATATGTTATTTTTTGCAAATGTAACTTGCCATAAATCCTTCATATTTGACATACTCAATACAGAACCCTACATTTTTAAGCAGACTTTCCATAATCCAATCCAGTGTAGAAAATTCTTCTCTTATGTGTGTTTCCGTCTCCCGAGCGATTTCTTCTCCTGTAGATTTCCCCAGATCATTAATGATTTTAGCAAAATAAATATCATAATTTTGGATTGAGGAAGGAAACACCACGTCACTCAAATAGAATTTTCCATCTTTCTTTAACGTATTATAAATTCGTCTCAAGGCGATCATTTTCCAATAGTCGGGAAGGTGGTGCAAAGCTAACTGAGTGATAATAATATCAAACGGTTCATCACAATTTTCGTATGTCAAGAACCCGGAATTATGAAACTCTATATTTGTTTTATTTTGGGCTTTAGCTTTCATTCTTGCAAAATCTATCATCGTTTTCGAAACATCAA
The DNA here is from genome assembly GCA_964498825.1 of uncultured Methanosarcinales archaeon. Taxonomy (GTDB): domain Archaea; phylum Halobacteriota; class Methanosarcinia; order Methanosarcinales; family Methanosarcinaceae; genus Methanosarcina. The sequence goes on along the minus strand of CAZCKG010000401.1, from coordinate 285 downwards.
TAGCGACAACCCGTTTACAATACTCCGAGATATTGAGAGCTAATTCTCCCGTTCCCGTTCCAATTTCAAGAACTGAATCACTTTTCTTTATTCTGAGAAGCTCTCGGATGCAGTTAGATTCTTTTTCAGTATCTCTCAACTTCTGCATACGTAAATCATAGGCAGATACCTCTTCGATGTTTGCATAATCAGTTCCGATTTGTTTGAATTCATCGTAATACCATTTTGGATATTGTTTCATATCGGCCCTCTCAGATGATAACGAGTTAGAACGTGTCTTTCCTG
>CAZCKG010000400.1:0-2652 GCA_964498825.1 uncultured Methanosarcinales archaeon | reverse complement strand
ACTTATAAGAACAATAAAGTAAATATTAAAATAGTTCCAGTTGCTTGAGGATTTAGTTCAATTTTTTATTTTTTACTTAATAAATTCCATTAGACTATATTTGGAATCGCAGTAATAGTGTCAAGAACATTTAGTTGTTAATCTCCTGTTAATCTCTGAATCCTTATGCGCTGATTGTGAACTGCCAAAGATTATGTGTAAGAATTAAATTGTTATGACACTAGGATTACTTACTTCTTGGTGCTTCTATTGCCTTCTGATTAATAGATGTTTGAATCTGCAGGAAATACTTGTAATAAGTTGTTTTAAGGTCCTTTTTATCCAGGCTGGCTTTATCGAGTTATTTTTGTGGGGAAACAACAGTGCCTCTAATCTGGCAAATTAGGCACGATAACCTTTTAAAATCGATCATCTTTGAGGCCCTATTTAATACAGAAGTCCTAAGTAATTTAGCTCTTTTCGGAGGATCCGTAGAGCTTCCTCGCAATCTTCCGGAACTTTTCCACCTGCGACTACCACTTTGCCAGAACTGAAAATGAGCATTACTACCTTGGGAACCTCGATCCTATAAACAAGCCCGGGAAATACTTCTGGCTCATACTCTACGTTTTCCATGCCGAAGGCCATAACAACAGCGTTCAGGTTTAAATTAGTCTTTAAATCTGCGGAGGCTACAATGTTCTGAATATGAATCTCAGGCTCATGATCTATTTTTTCGCAGCCTACGGACTTGAGTGTATTAATCAGATTTATGGCTCTTCGCTGTTTTGTATGGGTAATTTAATATAAACCTATCAAAATATAAATTAGTAATCATTTATTTCACTCATATAATTACGGGAGTTTGATTCGCCATCTATAAAGAACTTTTTCAGAAAGCTTTGAACATTGAAGATCCCTGGTACATTAAAGATATCGATTTTGATCCTGAATTAAAGCAACTTGATATTTGGATAGATTTTAAGAAAGGATCTAAGCTTCCTTGTCCTAAGTGTAGTGGTGCAAATTGTTCCATCCATGATACGGTTGAAAAAGTATGGCGTCACCTCAACTTTTTTGAATATAAAACCTATCTACACTGCAGAGTTCCGAGAGTAAAATGTGGAGATTGTGGAGTCCATCAAATCGAAGTTCCTTGGGCTCGTAAACAAAGTGGATTTACTCTTCTTATGGATGCTATAATTTTAACATTGGCACAAAGCATGCCAGTATTGAAAGTCGCTATAATGCTCGGTGAACATGACACTAAGATTTGGCGAGTCATATTGTATTATGTTAAAAAATCAAGAGCAAAAGAAGACTTTTCGAACATTTCAGTAATTGGTATAGATGAAACTTCGTTTAAGAAAGGGCATAAATATGTAACTATTGTAGCTGATATTGAAAATTCAAAAGTAATATATGTCTGCGAAGGAAAAGACTCTTCGACTCTTACCAAATTTAATGAGGACTTAACGAATCATGGTGGGCTTCCCACCATGATTCAATCCGTTAGTTGTGACATGTCTCCTTCATTCATAACTGGAATTTCGAGTGAATTTCCAGACGCAAAAATTACGTTTGATAAATTCCACGTAATGAAAATGATGAATGAAGCAGTTGATGAAGTCAGAAAACAGGAACAATCAACGATAAAGGAACTGAAGAATAGTAAATACTTATGGCTTAAAAATGAAAAAAATTTGAGCGAAAAACAGAGTGAAAGGTTTCTATGTCTTAAGAATCAAAACCTAAAGACTGTAAGAGCATATAATATAAAGTTAAGTCTTCAAGAGTTTTGGAGTTCACAAAATCGAAAAGAAGCTACAAAATATCTCAAAAAATGGTATTTCTGGGCAACTCATAGCAGGTTAATTCCAATAGTTGAGACAGCTAATTCTGTTAAAAATCATTGGGATGGAATACTGAACTATTTCGATTCCAAGATAACTAATGGAATCCTCGAAGGAATTAACAGTATCGTACAGTTGCAAAAAAGAAATGCTAGAGGCTTCAAAAACGTACAATATTTTATGAGTATGATCTATCTAAAATTAGGAAAACTTAAATTTGAGTTACCCACATGAAATAGCGAAGAGCCAGATTTATTATTGCCGTGTGAACGTTCTCGATGTTTTTTAATCCGGTGCATACCACTTTTCCTGAAGTGAAAATTAGAAAGCACGCCTTGGGATCTTCAATTCTGTAGACAAGGCCTGGGAACCTTTCTTTGTTATACTCTGTACCTTCAAGCTCGGTTTTGATCTTATTCAAATCGAAATCTTCTGCCAGTTTAGTAGATGCCACTATGTTCTGGATATCAATCATGGATTCCATACAAAACTGTCTTAATTGTTCTATAGATGTAGTTGTCGGTTTAAGACATAAAATAATTAAATAAATTATTAATGTATGTGTGACAAACTGTCCAGACCAAATACTATAGCGGATTTTGATAAACCCCAATTTTTAGATGGTCATATATAAAAGAGTATATAAAGATTTTGTTGAAATCAGAGGTTTATCGCAATCTCCTATATATCACAAAATTATTTTTTAAATAAAAGAACTTCCCACTACTTCAAAAACAGTTTTTCTCTTGTCCTTCTATAATCCTAATTCGACAAGTTTGTTAATTTTCTTGCCCTGAATTATTCTTCAGGAAGATTTCTT
>CAZCKG010000399.1:0-2685 GCA_964498825.1 uncultured Methanosarcinales archaeon | reverse complement strand
GTTCTTCCTCCTTTATTTGTGACAATTGCAGCCGCCGTTTTCATGACAGGCTCCCAGTCTGGAGTTGTGGTATCTGCAATCAGAATCTCTCCAGGTTTAAACGAAGGAAGATCTGAAACATCTGGGATTATATGAGCTTTTCCAACAGCGATTTTATCTCCCACACTCCTACCTTTTGCAAGAATTTTCGATCTTTTTTCAAGCACATATGTTTCCAGAATTTCTTTACTTCTCTGGGACTGGACAGTTTCAGGCCTTGCCTGCACTATAAAGAGTTCTCCTGTTATACCGTCCTTTGCCCACTCGATATCCATGGGCCTTGATTCCCCACTCTTTTTAGAGTAATGATCTTCGATAGTAATCGCATATCCTGCAAGCTCAAGCACTTCTTTATCATCAATACAGAAACGCAGCCTTTCGGCCTCAGGAACCTCCACGTTTCGGGTGAGTACTTTTGAGTCACCTCGACCATAGATCATCTTGATTTCCTTGCTTCCGACTTTTTTCTTGATTATCGGCTTATATCCTTTCCTGAAAGTCGGCTTGAAGACGTAGAATTCATCTGGATTAACCTGCCCCTGTACAACATTTTCCCCAAGCCCGTATGCGCCTGTAATGAAAACAACGTCCCTGAAGCCGGTTTCCGTATCAAGAGTGAAAATAACTCCGCTTGAAGCCAGATCCGATCTGACCATTTTCATGATTCCTATGGAAAGAGCTACCTTGAAATGGTCGAATTTATTGGTTACGCGGTAGGAAATTGCTCTGTCCGTAAAAAGAGATGCAAAACAGCGTGTACAGGCATCTCGAAGTGCAGGATATCCCCTGATGTTCAGGTAAGTTTCCTGCTGACCCGCAAAAGAAGCAGTTGGCAGGTCTTCAGCTGTCGCCGAACTCCGTACAGCTACGTCCGTGTATTCTCCGTACTGCTCGCAGAGAGTGTCATATGCAGTTTTGATTTCTTCCCAGAGATCATCTGGAATACCTGCCCCAAGGATCAGATCCCTTGCCATCTTCCCTCTTTTTGCAAGGTCTGCAACATCCGCAGTATTAAGCCCTTCCATTGTTGTTTTAAGTTTTTCAAGAATCCCTCCGGCTTTCAGGGTATGCCAGTAAGCTTCAGCAGTAACTGAAAAGCCATTTGGAATCCTGATCCCTTTCGAGCTAAGTTCTCTGTACATTTCCCCGAGGGAAGCATTCTTCCCGCCCACAAGCGGGACATCATCGATTGTAGTCTCTTCAAACCAGCGAATGTATTTGCTTTCATTTGCAGGCATTCCCATAACCCCTTCTAAAATTAGTTTATATAGATGAAGAAATAAAGATAAATTTTATTATTTAATTCTAAATTATTCACACTAAATTCAATATTTTAGTAAATATTTTGGATTTGCATGACGATTAAGGTTATTCATATAATCAGGAAATTTTTCCATTCCCTATTAATATTCCCTAATTAAATTTAAGTCTCTGATTATTAGTTATTAATGATAGAAATGAGTTTTCCCATAGAACATGAATTAGAATATGGTTAATCTGTTTTTAGTATTCTACCTTATTCTCGGATTCTTCCCATGCTTTAAAAGCCTCCAGTGCCTCTTCCCTGAGGAGCTGCCGGAATTCAATTTTTCGTTCTTGTATGGGATGCGAGATTTCTTCATATATTAGAGAGTCATCAAAACCGATACTTTTGGCGTCAGACGTGGTATTGGCGAAAACAACTCTTTTAATTCTGGCCCAATAGATAGCTCCGAGGCACATTGGACAGGGTTCGCAGGAAGCGTAGATTACACAGCCACTAAGATCGAACGTCCCGAGTTTTTGGGCTGCAGCCTTTATTACATTGATTTCTGCATGAGCTGTGGGATCATTAAGCTCGGTAACAAGGTTGCAGCTTTCTGCAAGGGTTTCTTCATTTCTTGTGATTACAGCGCCAAAAGGGCCACCTCCTTTTTTTACATTTTCCAGGGATAGCTCAATTGCACGTTTCATAAACAAAAAATCATTATCTGACATTTTCTCCCTCATTTACATTCTTATTAACTGCTGTCGGAAGTCCCACTAATCAAAGATAAAAGTTTTCTGTCCAGCGTAAAGAGTAACAAAATAGCATACATTTTTGAAGGCTAATTCTTAAGTACAACCGTACATTAAATAAATGCAAAGATTAAATAATTGTTAAAGATTAAATAATTACGTAAAAGTTTAACAATTGGCAAAAGTGATGGTCTTGACAAAAAAAAATTTCACGGCTGAAGAAGCAAAGGCAGTTGGGGAACAACTGGGAATAAAATGGGATAAGTTCGATGTAGATCAGTTCCGCAGAGGTATGGACGTAGAACTGGAGCATGGAACCCGGGATCCATGGACAAACGTTACCAACGATGACCCCATAATGACAGGAAAAATCGCTCTGGCTCACCTGAATGAATTTCCTGATTACTATGACAGACTCGAAGAAATGGAGGAGGCAGCTGAAAAGTTCTGGGAAAAAGCTGAAGAATAAATTCCACTGAGTATTTTTTTGTGTTTTTTGCTTTTTGTTTTCTTCAATTCCTATTTTATTTTTCTTTCTCTTTAATTATCTTGTTTTTTGCCGGCTGTAGATTATCAATCCTTCCACTATTTTCAAAATTTTTTCAATATAAATTTAAAATTTATACTTTTCACTTATTTTAACAATAA
>CAZCKG010000398.1:0-2696 GCA_964498825.1 uncultured Methanosarcinales archaeon | reverse complement strand
AGTAAGAATCGAAAAATGTATCATATCCTTAAGTTCAAATCAATGGAGATTTGTTTTTCAGAAGATTCTTATAGAGTCCTGTTTTAATACTTTGTAAAACGGACCTTCACTACTTTTATAAATGAAAAAGCTCTCTTCCTTCAAACCAGGAGGCAGACAGAGAATGATGATCGCAGGAATTGATGAAGCCGGGAAAGGGCCTGTAATCGGGCCAATGTGCATAGGAGGCGTAAAAATCGATGAGTCTAAGGCTCATATCCTTAAGGTGCTTGGGGTTGCTGATTCCAAGAAGCTGACGCCTAAAAAAAGAGAGCAGCTTGCAACCCAGATTAAAAAGCATGCAGACGGTTTTTTTGTTCTTGAGGTCAGCGCCTCTCAGATTGACGAACTTCGGAAGATCATGAGCATGAATGAGATTATGGTGGTCTGCTTTGCAAAGGTGCTTGAACAGTTAAAGCCTGATCTGGTATATGCGGATGCTGCTGATGTAAAAGCTGAACGATTTGCCGAAAATCTTCGCAGGCAGTATTCTAAAACCAGTCCTGAGCATGCAAAGAAAATAGAGATAATTTCCATGCACCAGGCAGATGCAGTTTATCCGACTGTCTCGGCAGCCTCTATCATTGCAAAGGTGCGAAGGGATGAGTTGATTGAAGAACTCAAAAAAGAATGGTGCGTAGATTTCGGCAGTGGATATCCTTCTGACCCGAAAACAAAGGAATTTTTGCTTAAATGGGGAAAAGAGCACTGTGGAGAGTTTCCTGATATTGTAAGGCATTCCTGGCAGACTGTAGAAAATATCAGAGAAGAGCTGAAAAAAGCTAACAAAGAATAAAGGCTGAAAAAGAGCAAAGACTGAAAAGAATAAAAGCTGAAAAAGAATAAAGGCTGAAGAATATGAGATAAAAAGCTTCTCAGCCGTTAAAATGCCAATTAAGACATTTCTGAAAAAAAGATATCAGGGGGTACAAATGAATTTTCCCTGATATTTAGTAAGTTGTGGCAATTGTTTATAAATTTTTAAATTAAAGAGCCACTCAGTTTCTTTTGATCTTGCTTGATGTTGATTACATTTGTCCTGCAGACTCGCTACTTGAAAAAGTCGAGTTAATCAAAGGCATATAATCTGCAATTCCTGTTGTTTCATTGATGTAATAAGGAGTATTTCCTATACCATTTCCAGCATCTGTTCCGTTATAGTTATTCCAGTAATTACCTGCAGAACTGCTATTCCACATATTATTTCCATCATCTATGGCATTAATGAAGTTAACGAATTCATTCGCAAATATTGCATTATTGGAGGACCTGTTAAGTTCCATTCCAATACCATTTATGTACAGACTGTTATTGGTCAGGTAATTGGATTGTGAAGCCTGGCCAGAAACTCCATAGTCGTTTTTGGAGATGAGGTTATGGGTGAATGTATTTCCACTTGCAGATTCCATATGAATTCCTATTGAGTTTGAGCCTGCAGTATTATTGTGAATGGTATTATTGATTGAACTGTTCAGTGTAATTCCGTTACCATTTGTTAATACCAGGTTGTTCGACAGTATATTTCCCTGAGAGTTTACAAGAGAAACTCCGTCATTTCCAAGGCTTATGAGATTTCCGGTAAGGTTGTTACCCTGAGCACCCGAGAGAAGAATTCCAATATCGTTCAATATCACGATATTGTTGATTAATGAACAGCTGTTCGCTCCCTTAAGAGAGATTCCCACCTCGTTTTGACCCGTTCCAGAAGGGCCTCCTGAAACAAAGAAGCTTTCTATTATAACATTATTTGAGTTGATGGAAAAAACATCATTATCAGGATTAGCTCCTAATACATATGTTCGATTTAACTCGTCTCCTGTGAGAGAGGAGTTTGAAGTAATTGTGAGTTCTTTGTTTACTCTTACATTTTCTTTATATATTCCAGGAAATACTAGAATTGTATCCCCGTTTTGTGCACTATCGACTGCTTCCTGGATTGTAGTATAGTTTCCTCCCCCATTCGAATTTACGGTTATAACTGCAGCACCTGCCTGGCTTACTGTTACTCCAAGCAAAAGAATAAGAATTACACAAATATTTTTAATTGACTCACTTTTCATTAATCCGTACTCCCCTTAAATAATTAAGTTATAACGACAGAAAAATAAACACTGTCTTTATAATAACTCATAACATTAATATTGTTGAATAATAAATACATTTTGAAATATATATTCTGATTAATAAATCTGAACTTCTTTTTTATGCTCCTCTTATTGATTTTCTGAGGCCATGATATTCATTTTCATGGAAGGCGCCCGGAAATTAAAATCTTAAACTTGTTTTGGAAAAAAGAAGATATGTGTAAAAATGAAAAGTGGGGGCCGTAATTAATTCAAAAATATAATTAGTAAATTGACTGAAGTGAAAGAGTTCTAGCTCCTGAGAAATATAAATATGTTAAACAGTATAAAAGACTGTATAGCGAATTATGAAATCACTAAAAATATCGCAGATATAGGACTTACGCGGTTGAACTGAATAATCAACAGCGCTAAACCTTCAACTGTCTAAAGCATCAATTTAGTAGTAATGTCTACTGAAATTGATTTTGAACCCCAAGTGCGTAAGCCCTAAGATAATCAAAACTGGAGGAATTTAATAAAATTGTCAAAATTTGGATCGTCCACCTTTACATGGGTTATACTTTTGAAAAA
>CAZCKG010000397.1:0-2699 GCA_964498825.1 uncultured Methanosarcinales archaeon | reverse complement strand
AATATTAATCTTGGAACCAGCTGTTGTATTGGCAGGGAACAGGATTGCAGATTGAATTGTTGGAGGTATGAGGTCCTGCTCCACTTTTCTAATATTTATTGCCGTGTAGTTAGTACCAGTTGCACCACTACTATCTGTGACTTGAAGACCGATTTCACCTGAATATTCTTGCTCCCATGTGTGTTCTACAGTTTCTCCTGTAGCATCATCGAAGGATCCATCTCCATCTATGTCCCACTCATAAGTAACAATAGAATCTCCACGGTTCTCATCCGGATCATATGATCTGCTACCGTTTAATATCAGTGCAATATTTGCTGTCCCTTCATAAGGTCCTCCTGCATCAGCAACTGGTGCAGCATTGATGTGATGCAGACCTACATGCAGATCGAAAACTGGTGGTGGGACAGATACTACTATACTATTGGCAGGCTCATATCCTGGGGCTTCTACATGTACCCTGTAAGAACCTTCAAGAACATCCCACTGGTATGTGCCATCTTCGCCAGTAATCAAGGGGTTTTCATCAGGTTGAGCAACAGGTGTGGATTCGCCTGTCGGGACATTTTCCCAACCTCCTGTACCATCAGGACGCTGCAGCCAAACAGATGCGCCAGTTATGCGTTCCCCGGTATCAATGTCATAAATGTATCCCGCTGGATCAATGTAAATGTTAAAGCTTACTGTTTCAACATCGCACCCGTAAACTGTATAAGTTACTGTTGCACTCCCGTGACGTGGATAGAAAACTGTCGTGTAGGTCCACTCAGGAGGTCCTCCAGCCATGTTTCCAACAATATCTTCGCCACCGTCATCAATGTGAATCCTTATGTCAACTGCTGTTGCAGAATCACAACTGTGATATGAGAAGGTTATCGGATTATACCAGTAGACCGAAGGAATGCCTGTATCTCCATTAGTGGGCTCAACTCCAACATCTGATGGGAGGGTAGAACCAGTGACTCTGGTCTGAGCATACGCTTCATTGTCGTCGTATCTAACCTCTAGATTCGACGTACTGATATTCGCATCGTTAGAAATCACAGTTCCCACTGGAACATCATCCGGAATTCTAACTGTTAAAGTTCTATAACCATGACCTCCAGAAGCAACGGATCCGATATCCCATCTAACTGTTTTTGTATCTGAATCATAAACTCCTCCTTCAGAAGCAGATTCAAACTCAATATTACTCGGCAACTCGTCTTCAAGAACAACATTTTGAGCAGCTGCATTTCCAAAGTTATGGTAGTACAGAATATATGTCATAGCACTTCCGTGATCTTTGCTTTCCGGAGCCTGTTTGGAGATATACAGATTAGTGCCTGAATACTGAGGGAATTTGAAGAGGATGGCTTTTTCAGGGTCGATTACCTGCTCATTGTAGGAATATTGTGAACCGTCAGTCCCTTCAGGACTCTCGATTCCAACAGTAGCGGATCCACCGTAGTCAAAGGGCACAACTTGTTCTGCTGGACTGTATACTTGTCCAAACTCAACATCCTTGTACTGAAACTTTATATTGTTACTCCCTTCGTAAAGTATTGTTTCAAAAGTGACTCCAGAATCAGAAGAACTGTAGTGCTGGTTATCTACCCATTCAACGACAAACATCCTGTTAGGGGCTGTTCCCAAAGTTTGGCAATATATTTTACCTTCACCCCAAGTTACAAGATCATCCCAAAACGGGGCAATAAATCCATGGACCTCGGGGGATTGGCCGATTGGATCATTCACATACTGCCAAGTCGTACCTGAAGAGAATACCAAACCATTGTTGGCAACAGCCAACTGACTGTAATCAGTTCCGTAATAGTTAAAGAAAAACCCAATGTTAACGTTCTCAGAAACACTATCATCAGAATCGAACAAAATTTGGTTTCCAGTGTCAGAAATCTCAATCCAGTTATAAGTTGGACCATCTTCCACATTACTGTCTTTGAATGTGTAACCAAAATAGTCGGGACCACCTGAACGGCCTTCTTGTAGGTAAGAAGTCGCCTCTCCAGTTGTGGCAATTAATGCCAGCAGTAAGATTGTAAATATCAATAATTTTCTACCTAAATTAAAGTTCATACACACCACCAGAATTTTTAGCACCCCAAATCAAAATATTTAATAAAATTAAAGGAATTTACACTTGTAAAGTATAATTTTATACTGCTATCGTAAACCAGTTTTCACAATAAGTTCATTAATAAATAAAAAAGTTTTAAACTTCCAAACATCAAAATTTCAAGTTCTCATTTTCTCTTTTCAAGCTGCTATCAATCTCTAGTCTCAAGCCAACAGCCCACTGAATCTATTATTTAGAGATTTTTCTTCAATTTGTAATATTTTAAGCTTGACCAGATCTTTCCGTAATGTTAAAGTTACTTTCACCCTCCTCTTTACACTAATATTTCCCAAATCGAACGAACAGTATATCTATAAAAAATATGTATATATTTTTTATATACAAAATAAAATATTAGTTCAAGTCAAGAAGAAAAAGAAATTAATAAATCTTTCCATTTTTTACAAATATATTATAATATATAGGAAATATTTCTACCCAATATAGACCTAATCCATTAAGAAAACTTGTATGTTTACATAAGCTCAAAAGCATTCTTAAAGTCATAAATGAAGAAATTAAACTCATATAGGTACTAGATATTTGACTTTAAAAACAGTGAAATATAAGACAAAAATTAACC
>CAZCKG010000396.1:0-2708 GCA_964498825.1 uncultured Methanosarcinales archaeon | reverse complement strand
TGCGACATTGATATTACAGCATTTCTCGATTCCTTCGAAGCCTGGGGAAGAATTTGCTTCGCAGACTTTGAAGTGGTCGCCGTCGAAGAGGAGGTCGATACCTGCGATTTCAAGGCCGAAGATACTGACGGTTTCGGTCGCCAGTTTTTCTATCTCAGGAGTCATGTCGAATTTGCGGACTTCTCCCCCTCTTGAGTAATTGGATTTGAAACTTCCTTCCGGAGCAATGCGTTCCATACAGGCAACTGCTCTGCCGCCGATTACAAGGACACGAAGGTCCCGTCCGATGCTTGACTTAATGAATTCCTGGAGAATAATGTTTGCATTTGGGTTGCTCACATGGATCAGTTCCATAAGATCCCGAAAATTGGTGTGGTTCTCAGAGAGGAAAATGCCTTTACCCATGGAGCCTGATAGGGCTTTTACAATAAGAGGAAATCCCAGGTATTTCTCAACCAGGCATATATTGACAGGGTTTTTCGCAAACATGGTTTTGGGAGAAGAAATTTCTCTTTCCGCCAGAATCTGCTGGGAATAAAGCTTGTCCTTGACTGTATCAATGCTCTGGGAAGAATTGAATACACGAACTCCCAGGCGCTCAAGATGGCGGATGACTGCAAGGGCAAAATAGGTTGTACCTGCTCCCATCCTAGGCAGAAGAAAATCAGGGAGAGGAACAACTTCCCCGTCCAAAAGTATGCTTTTTCTATCGTCTCTTGTCACTATAATATCAAACTGGTCAGGTTTTACGACCCTGAGTTCTATTCCTTTCTGGCGTGCAACCTCAATGAAGCGGCGCATTTCATACACTTCTGGATTTAATTCCGAAGCCGTATTTTTATAAAGAATCCATCCTTTCATTCTTTCATCCGCTTATCCCGCAAAGAAATGTTTTCAATTATAAGGAGTGGTAAATGTCTACTTTAAGGAAAATAAATGTTTACTGTAAGGAAAGATAAACATCTCTTGAAAAGTTTTCACTTTCGAAAACTGTTGTTTTCTCTGTATCATTTTACTTTTTGTTCGGATTTCTAGAATTCTTCTGGAAAGTCAGTAAGAAAATTCAGGTTACTTTCTGAGTTCATGCAGCAGAATAAAAATAAAAACAGGGTAAGTCCTGCTTTTACTGTATATCTTTTCCAACATCAGCATACACCGGGTCGATTTCTACGGCTTTTCTGTATGCTTCTTCAGCTTCTTCTTCCCGCCCAAGAAAACTCAGGCAGATAGCTTTTCCGAACCAGGAATCTGCAGCCTGAGAATCAAGTTCAAGTGCCTTTTCATAGGTTTCAAGAGACTCCTCAAAACGTTTGAGCTGGGCAAGCACAAAACCAAGAGAGGAATAGGCTTCAAGGTACTCAGGATCCAGCTGTATAGCTTTTTTATATGCGCTGACAGCTTCTTCAAATCTCTGCATCTGGCTGAGAGTGTAACCTTTGTTGTACCAGACATCGGCTTTTTCGGAGTTGACCTCAATTGCTTTCTCAAAAGCCTTTATTGCTTCTTCATACTGTTCCAGGTTTTCGAGGTCTATTCCCATATTATTCCAGGCATCATCATTCTCCGGGTCAATTTCTACTGTTTTCTCGTAGGCTTTCAGCGCCTGTCTGTAGCTGCCAAGACTGTCAAGATCAACGCCCTTATAATACCAGGCTTCGAGAAATCCAGGATCAAGTTCGAGTGCTTTATCATAAGCAACAATTGCATCAACGTAGTTACCCATCTGCCCCAGAGATATACCCTTTCCCACCCAGGCTTCTTTATAGTCGGGATTCTCTTCGAGAACTTTTTCATAAGCCTCTAAGGCTTCCTCATAGTCTCCGGCCTGACTTAAATTCAGGGCCTTTCCGTACCACGCATTAGGATAATCCGGTCTGAGTTCAAGGGCTTTTTCATATGCTTTGACAGCTTCCCCATGTTTTCCAGCCTGAGATAAAGAAAAAGCCATATTGTTCCAGAGGTCCGGATCCTCGGGGTTGATTTTGACAGCTTCTTCATAGAGCCTGAGAGCTTCTTCAAACTTTCCGAGGCTTTCAAGGACAGCAGCTTTATTATTAAGAAGGTAGATATTAGTGGGATCCTTTTCGATTGCTTTATCAAAAGCTACTACCGCTTCATTTAATTTCCCTAGCCTGAGAAAGTCCAACCCACACTCGTTAAGTTCAGCTGCAAGAATTTCACTACTAACTTCTTTTTCAGCCATATCCCCCGAATCACTGAGAACATAGATATCTTCGGAAACTGTCCCCTCTCCAGTTTTTTCCTGTTTGCCTTCTTTTATGGAGGCTTTGTCCTTTGCTTTTTCAGAGCTCATATCAAAATTTCCTATTCTTCTTTTATTTTCTTATACTTATCTTTTTACATTTTCATTTATATATTTCACTTTAATAGATTATACCAATCTCAATTTTACGCGTTCGTTATTTACTTAAATCTGCTGTTCGTTTATAATCTATACATCTGTTCTTTTCACTTTTATAGCCTCTCCCCCAAAAGAGTCAGGATAAGTCCTGGAAAAGTAGATCAGCAGTGATAAATTCCTGCCCAAAAAATTCTGCAGACTAAGGAAGCATAAAACCGGTAAATCGGGTAGATACAGGAAAAAAAGGCCTAAAAATGGAAGATATCCAGAAAAACAGGAATGAGATTCAGGTTAATATGGAACGAATATACCCCGGAAATTTAAAAGCGATATTGTTTGATATGGA
>CAZCKG010000395.1:0-2713 GCA_964498825.1 uncultured Methanosarcinales archaeon | reverse complement strand
AAAAAAATGGAAGGAACAACCCAATGTTTTTTGAAAACTCTCTATTTGCTAGGAAAGCATTCCTTATATATTCTTTAGTTAGTGCATATCTTCTTATTTCAGTTCTTTATCTAAAAAACTTTCCAACTTCTTACGTGGAAGGCTCAGGAATTATTTCTTTCAAGTTGATAAGTGAACAGGTAGTAACTTTAATCTTATTTTCTTCGTTGCTTCTTCTGTATATAAAGAGGGACAAATTTGATAAAGAAGTTTTTATTTTGATTTCAATATCAATATTTCTAGCAATCCTTGAGGGGCTGCCTTTTTTGTTTTCCAGTCATATGGATAACTTCCCAAGTTTTATAGGCCATTTGTTTAAAGTGCTGTCCTATTACTTTATTTACAGAGCAATTGTGGTAACTGGCTTTGAAGAGCCTCACCGCATTCTTTTCAGGGAACTTAAGCAAAGGGAAGAAGTTCTAACTGAGGAAACGACCTTTCTTACGAATGAACAGATGCTCATACATACTATCCTTGGAGTAAATAAGGCAGGCTTTGAGAAAAAGATTACAACACATTTACAGAAAACAGGAGATTGGCAGAGGCCTGAAGAGAACTATCGTTCGATTGTACAAAATTTTAGTGGAATTCTAGTTCAACTGGACAAAAATTTTTCTCCAATATTCATAGAAGGATCGCAAGAAATCACAGGTTATGCTAAGGAAGAATTTTTTTCTGGAAAAGTAAGATGGAAGCAGCTTATTTACCCTAAAGATTTCCCATACTTTTCTAAAAGGATGGACGATTTTGTATCTGGTTCTAAATCCTATATGGAACTGGAATATCGAATACGGACAAAAGATGGAGATATAAGATGGGTAAGGATGACAGTTAGGAAAATTAACAAAGGCTTTAGCAAAAAAGAGAAGTTCCAGGGTTCTATCCATGATATTACTGAGCGAAAATTGATTGAGGAAACCGTGAAAAAGCATGAAGATGCTCGAATAAAAGAAATTCACCACAGAATCAAGAATAACCTGCAGGTGATATCATCTCTGCTTGATCTTCAGGCAGAGACATTTTCTGACCAAGAGATTTGTAACAATTCAAAAGTTGTCGAAGCTTTTAGAGAAAGCCAGAATCGTGTAATTTCTATGGCACTTATTCATGAAGAGCTATACAAATCCAAAGATATGGCTACTTTGGATTTTGGCACTTACCTTCAGAAACTGACCGTAGACCTTGTTAATTCGTACACCGTGGAACCCAATAATATAAATCTCAGTCTTGACCTTGAGCAAGTTTATTTAGGAATGGATATTGCAATCCCTCTTGGAATTATTGTAAATGAACTAATTTCAAATTCATTGAAACATGCTTTTAATCCAGGGCAGAAAGGAGAAATTTGCATGAGACTCTACAAAAATGATGATAGAGAGGGTAGAAATTCTGCAGATTATAAAAAAGGTAGAGACGAAAGTGAAAAAAATTTAAATTATACCCTGGTAATAGCTGATAATGGCTCAGGAATTCCGAAAGAGATAGATATTGAAAACACGGACTCTCTCGGGCTTCAGCTCATAAATATTCTTGTACACCAAATAGAAGGCCATTTGGAGCTTAAAAGAGAGAAAGGAACTGAATTCATGATCAGATTCAATAGCACATTAAGCTCAAATGATTAAGTTAACTTCAAAATGGAAAAGATAAATGTAAAAAGATCAGTGGAAGTGGGATCGAAAATAGAATTACACATTAAAGAAGCAATTGTAGAATGTAGTAAAAATGTCTAAAACAGCTCACTAGAATTTTGGTGGGGCCGTTGAGATTCGAACTCAAGTCGCAAGACCCCCAGTCTTGCAGGATGGACCAAGCTACCCTACGGCCCCGCAGAGCAGATTATGCTTTTTTAATGGCAATCCTTTTTCTTTGCCATCGTCAACTATTGTAATCAAATATGTAGTATAAATGCATATCGGTAGGAGATTGTTTAGGTAATTTTCATATTGTTTCTTTAATCTATTTTTGTTATTTATAGCAGAATTGGGATTATCATTTTATCAGGATTTCCAAGATTTGTAAATATGGAACTTCATGGCTTTTGGACATCAGGTTCTGAAGGCTGACTGAGTATGCTTTTTGCTCTCAGAACCCTCTGAATAATGGTAATGTGGGAGAACACGGCTATTAATACTACAGCCCAGCCGAGAAAGCCAGCAAGGGCTCCTAAGGCAAGGATTATCATTCTTTCGGTACGTTCGGCAATTCCGACAGACAGTTTCCTGCAGCCTGCTGATTCTGCGCGAGCGCGGGTGTAACTTACCAGAAAAGAGCCTATTAAGGCAAAGCCAGCCCAGAGCCAGCCTTCAATTTGCATAATTGGGGAAAGTACAAGTCTTCCATTCACTGCGCCTGCGATGATCCCTAAAAACATTAATCCGTCAGAATAGCGGTCGCAAACTGAGTCAAGCACGCCTCCGAAAGGAGTTATTATTCCTTTTGCTCTTGCGACTCCTCCGTCAAGGATATCAAAAACTCCACTGAAGAGAAGCAAGAGCCCTCCTTCAAAAGGTCTCCCCATAGCAAAAGTCGCACCTGCAACCACACTCACAGCAAAACCAATTAAAGTAAGCGTGTTAGGAGATAGGGGAATTAAACGGGCAATAGGAACGATCAGTTTTCGTACCCTGTTTTTAAAATCCTCGAATATTTTAATCCCTTCTTTTATCTGGCT
>CAZCKG010000394.1:0-2719 GCA_964498825.1 uncultured Methanosarcinales archaeon | reverse complement strand
TCCTTTCTGGAATCGTCATATGTCTGGATAATCATTTTCTCCCTCCTCAACCAGGCCGTAAAGTTTCTGTTTTTCTTCACCTGCCGGTTTCCAGACCTTTTTGTGATACTTCCGGGTTTTGCGATACCCCGGGATTTTGCGATACTCCAGGGTTAAAATGTCTCTGGAATTTGAGATATTTTTCAGGATTTTTCAGGAAGTCCAGGGAAATAGTGTAAAATATCTCTGTACCGGTAATCAGGATATTTTCATCAATATCAAAGGTACAGGAATGGTTGATTTCCACGATTCTTTTTTCAGGATTCCGGGTACCGAGTGAAATGAATATGCCGGGAACTTTTTGCAGATAACTTGCAAAATCTTCTGCCGCAAAGGTTTTTTCCATTTCCGGATAAATTGTGAGTTCCGGAAAACTCTCCTGCAGTTTTGAATATACAGCATCCGTGAAAACAGGGTCATTTACCAAAACAGGATAGCCGTGCAGGATATCAAGCTCATAGTCAGAAAAGCCTGCAAACTCTTCTCCAGATTTTACATATTTTTTTACTACTGCATCAAGACATTCTTTTATTGTCCTGTCAATTACATCTGTTGTCTCCCTGTCAAAGGTTCGGTAGCTTCCGAGAATTCCCACACTGTCAGGAATTCTATTGAACTGAGCTCCTCCCTGGATTCTTCCCACTCCAAGGACATATTTATCCTGTTCAAGTTGCTTCTCCAGAGCAGAATAAAGGCTATTTATGAAGTCTACTGCCATTCTTACAGGATCAATACATTTTTTGGGCAGTGAAATATGGCCTCCCTTTCCTTTAAGAACGACTTCAAAGCGGTTAGTGCTTGCCATAAAAGGCCCGGAACGAAGCCCCACACTCCCTGCCTCATGATTTGTAAATATGTGCATGCCCATGACTGCGTCTGCGCCTTCAAGTCCACCTTCCGCAATCACCCTTTCCGAACCGCCTGGAGGGATTTCTTCTGCGGGCTGAAAGATAAAGCGTACTTCTCCTGGAAAATCCCTGTTTTCCTGAAAAAGCCTCGCAGCCCCAAAAATCATTGCCATATGCCCATCGTGCCCGCAGGCATGCATAACTCCATTATTTCTGGAAATGTAATCCCTGTTCCTTTCCGTCAATTCTTCCTGCACCTGCAGCCCGTCAGTATCCGTACGAAGAGCGATACAGGGGCCGGGTAATGTCCCCTTGATGCTTGCAAGTACGCCGGTATCCGCAATTTTCCTGGCTTCTATTCCCAATTCTCCAAGAATTTTCAGAATTCTTTTCTGGGTTTCATGTTCTTCAAAACTGAGTTCAGGGTACTGGTGAAATTCGCGTCTCAGCCGGATAATCCAGGCTTCAAGCGCTTTTGCACTCGATTTATCTCTCAAAAATATTACCTCGGATTTCTGCACTGCAGTTTATTCCTACTGGCCTGTGATAATTACTCTATCTTCTAAGACTACTTTCTTTTCTTGTTTAATGACTACTTTGTTCCGTCGTAATAATTACAATATTCTATTTCTTCAGTATATATTACTCCAGGTATATATTAATCCATTTTGTCGTCTCATCTGTTAAAAACTAAAATACCTTAAACTACATACAGGAATGGTACAATACATTTCTTGTTATTGCTATTAGTTATTGGAAGGCAGGACCAGAGTTCCCTAAAATCCAAATATCGTTTATATGTTCAAGGGATGGTATAAATGCTTAAAACACGCCTGAGAGATTTTCTTGTCACGAAAGATGACTGGCTTTTTGCGGTTTCCGATTATTTCCGTAATGACGGGGTTCGGGCTACACTTCGATATGTCCCGGATGAAAACGGAGAAAGGGAATTGAATGGAAAGCGGTATAAAAAATATGATTTCGGCCCGGCTTTCGAATTCATGAGGAAGCAAAGGCCTGAATGGGTAAAGGATGTTCATGTAGTTCCCGAATCCGAGATAAAGAAGGTGCTTCGTCCCTCTGACGTTATTCCCGAACTCATAAACTCCGACAGTCGCATAAGGGCAATTGTAAAAGTACTTGATATGGCCGGAGTTCCCAGGACAAGTATGGGAGTTACGGGTTCAATACTTGCAGGCCTGCAAAATGAAAGCTCTGATATCGATTTCGTTGTCTATGGTCCTATGTGGTTCAGGGCAAGAGATGCCATAACAGTTGCAAAACAGCAGGAAGGTCCTATAGATGAGATCGATGAAGAGATGTGGCAGAGAATCTACAGGAAAAGGATTCCTGAGATTTCTTTTGACGAATTCATGCTGCACGAGTCCAGAAAAGGGAATCGTGGAATGGTAGAGGGCACTTATTTTGACCTTCTTTTTGTAAGGGAATGGGACCAGATAAAAGAGCCTCTTCTACGTGGAAAGGACACAGTAAAAATGAAGATTGAAGCTGAGGTCAAAAACGCTGATTTTGCTTTTGACAGCCCTGCTTACTATAAGGTCGAACACGATGAGATCGATCATGTCCTTTCTTACACACATACCTATGCAGGCCAGGCTCTTCCCGGAGAGATCATTGAAGCATCCGGTATCGTCGAAGAGGTAGGAGATATGAAGAGGCTTGTCGTAGGTACTTCAAGAGAGCCGAAAGGAGAATGG
The DNA here is from genome assembly GCA_964498825.1 of uncultured Methanosarcinales archaeon. Lineage (GTDB taxonomy): Archaea > Halobacteriota > Methanosarcinia > Methanosarcinales > Methanosarcinaceae > Methanosarcina. The sequence continues at coordinate 114 of CAZCKG010000394.1, read as the reverse complement.
ATAAGGTCTCTGACATGGCTTGAGCAGTGTGGTTATATTTGATAATAAAAAGGAAAAAGGGAAAGGAAAGGAAAGGAATGGAAAGAAAAATTGAAGGAGCCCAAAATTTCCTTG
>CAZCKG010000393.1:0-2719 GCA_964498825.1 uncultured Methanosarcinales archaeon | reverse complement strand
ATTCCTCTAAACTCGTTTCATATCAAAATTACGTAGACTTTATATGGAAAAACATGCAAAAAGAAAGTGTTTTAAATTTTTACTGGCGCAATTTATTGATCTGATAAGGTACAGGATTCCAATTTTTAACGCAAGATAACTGGAAGGGATATTACAGCAGGTATAAAAATGGAAACAACATTTGATCCGGAAAATATAACTGGACTTTCAGAAGAAGAGGCTTCTGAACTACTCAAAAGGGAGGGTTATAACGAGTTGCCGTCCCAAAAAAAACAGAGCCTTTTTTCCATCTTACTTAATGTTCTTAAAGAGCCTATGTTGCTTCTTCTTTTAGGTGCAGGTACAATTTATCTGTTGCTTGGCGAGGTAAAAGACGCTCTAATACTGCTTTTGTTTGTTTTTGTAGTCGTGGGTATAACATTTAACCAGGAGAGAAAAACAGAAAGAGCACTTGAGGCTTTAAAAAACCTCTCAAGCCCAAGGGCTCTTGTAATAAGAGATGGGAAGCAGAGGCGAATTCCAGGGCGGGAAGTCGTTAAAGGCGATTTTATGATATTAAGAGAGGGAGACCGTGTCCCTGCTGATGGAGTTGTGCTTTCCTGTACAAATCTTCTGGTTGACGAATCTCTACTCACAGGCGAATCCCTTGCAGTCAGGAAATCCGAATCATCCGGCTTGGTCCAATCCTTACAGCCTGGACAGCCAGGGGGAGATGATCTGCCGTTCGTATATTCCGGAACACTTGTGGTCCAGGGCCATGGAATAGCCAGGGTAAGCTCAATAGGAATAAATACAGAGATGGGAAAAATCGGAAAAGCGCTTGGAACTATTGCCGAGGAAGATTCCCTGCTAAAAAAAGAGACTGCCGTAATCATAAAAAATTTTGCTATCTTCGGAGGAATACTCTGCGTCCTTATAGTAGTTGTCTATGGCTTAACCAGAGGTGACTGGCTGCATGGTTTGCTGGCAGGTCTGAGTTTGAGCATGGCCCTCCTCCCTGAAGAGTTCTCAGTAGTTTTGCTTGTGTTCCTGAGCATGGGTGCCTGGCGCCTGTCTAAGAGAAATGTCCTTGTACGACGTATGCCTGCAGTTGAGACTCTTGGCTCTGCGACAGTGCTTTGTGTTGATAAAACAGGAACTTTGACACAGAACAGGATGATCTTAAACTCTCTATATGCAGGAGATGAATATTGTGAGATTGATAAGGAGAAGTGCTTGCTTGAGAAGTTCCATGAATTGCTGGAGTTCAGTTTTCTTGCAAGCCAGCAGGATCCCTTTGACCCTCTTGAAAAAGAGATCAAAAAAAATACTGAAAAATTCCTTCCGGATAATGAGAATACACACTACGAATGGAAAATTGCCAGAGAATATCCTCTTTCCAAAAATTTACTCGCACTCTCAAATGTATGGGAATGTAATGACTCCCGTAAATATGTTATCGCTACAAAAGGAGCTCCTGAGGCAATATTTGATTTGTGTCATCTCAATGAAGCTGAGAGAGACAAATTATTGTTCCGTGTTCAGGAGATGGCAAACAGGGGCTTGAGACTTCTTGGTGTGGCTAAAGCCAGTTTCAAGGAGAACTCTTTGCCTGAAATGCAGCATGATTTCGACTTTGAGTTTATAGGATTGCTTGGTTTTGTCGACCCTGTCCGTCCATCAGTTGCTCAGTCAGTAAAGGAATGCTATACAGCCGGCATAAGAGTCATTATGATTACAGGAGACTATCCTGGTACAGCCCAGCATATTGCAAGACAGATCGGTTTAAAAGATACTGATAAATACATTACAGGTCCAGAGCTTTCTAAAATGAGTGAGGACGAGCTGGCAGAAAAAATCAAAACGACAAATATTTTTGCGCGGGTTGTGCCTGAACAAAAACTGACAATTGTAAACGCCCTGAAGTTAAACGGGGAAGTTGTTGCTATGACAGGAGATGGTGTTAATGATGCACCTGCCCTGAAGTCTGCTCATATCGGGATTGCAATGGGGGAAAGAGGCACGGATGTGGCCCGCGAATCTGCGTCAATTGTCCTTCTTAACGATGATTTCTTTTCCATAGTTGCAGCCGTCAGACTTGGGAGAAGAATTTTTGATAACCTCAAGAAAGCAATAAGTTACATATTTTCAGTTCACATGCCTATTGCAGGGCTGGCAATGTTTCCAATATTATTTAATTTGCCTCTTGTCCTTTTGCCCGCACACATAGCATTCCTTGAATTGATAATTGATCCTGCTTGCTCAACCGTCTTTGAGGCTGAACCTGAAGAGAAAAACATAATGAACAGACCACCCCGAAACTTGCAGGAAAGAATGTTCGGAAGAAAAAACCTGGCTTTGAGCCTGGTCCAGGGTATAAGTATGCTTGCAGGAGTTATTATTGTTCTTTTGTATTCATTACATGTGGGCAAGGGTGAGGTAGATGCACGTACACTTACATTCGCCACCCTGGTAATTTCCAATCTTACTCTAATTGTGGCAAATCTTTCCTGGTCCCATAGTATGATAAAAACCCTGAAATCAGAAAACAAAGCATTAAGGTATGTGCTTTTAGGAGCTCTTTCAGGTCTCCTTCTGGTTCTCTATGTGCCGGCTTTAAGAAGTCTGTTCCGCTTCTCACTGCTACACGGTGACGACCTGTTGATTGTGTTTATTGTGGGAACTCTAAGCATTGTATGGATGAGATTACTCAAGAGCAGAATAAACAAGAGCATATAAC
>CAZCKG010000392.1:0-2732 GCA_964498825.1 uncultured Methanosarcinales archaeon | reverse complement strand
TTCCAGGTTCTTTCAGAGATGGTTATCATGTTATTCAAAAAATTGTCTGATGTTTCGGAAAATGAAATGCAGAAAGTGCTCTCCCGGGGATCCGGACTTGAAGACGTAGCGAAAACCGTTTCATCTGTACTTTCGGATGTGCGCATTAAAGGAGATGCCGCACTTAGAGAATATACGTCTAAATTTGATAAAGTTGAACTTGCAGATTTTGAGGTAAGTGAAGAAGAGTTTGAAAAGGCCCTTTCTTGCGTCGATCCGAAACTTCTGGATCACCTCAAATCCGCAGCTGCAAACATTCGGGCTTTTCATGAGGCTCAACTTCCCGAGTCTATCTGGTTCATGGAGCTTAAACCTGGAATTATACTGGGTCAGAAAGCAACACCTCTGGAAAGTGTGGGTGCCTACGCTCCAGGAGGGAGGGCTTCCTATCCCTCAACAGTGCTGATGACTGTAATCCCTGCAAGAGTCGCAGGAGTTGAACAGGTTATAGTATGTACACCTCCGAGAGCTGATGGTTCTGTACACCCACTGACACTTATTGCTGCAAAGGTTGCAGGAGCTGATAAAGTCTTCAAGTTAGGAGGTGTGCAGGCTATCGGAGCCATGGCTTATGGGACTGAAACTGTCCCGAAGGTGGATAAAATCGTAGGGCCAGGAAATGTTTTTGTCACATCTGCCAAAATGCAGATAAGGGACGTTGCAGAGATAGACTTCCCTGCAGGCCCAAGTGAAGTGCTTATTATTGCAGACGAGTCGGCAGATGCTGTTATGGCTGCGTCAGATATTATAGCTCAGGCCGAACACGACCCTAGTGCGGTCTCAATACTTGTCACTCCCTCACAGGCTCTTGCAGAGGCTGTAAAAAGAGAAGTGCTTGTCCAGGCTGAACAGGCTGTAAGAAACAGCATTGTAAAGGCAGCTCTTGAAAATTCGGCAATTTTTATTGCAGATTCCCTGGAACATTGTATAGGTTTTAGCAATAAATTTGCTCCCGAGCACCTGGAAATTATGGTATCTGACTCGGATTCTGTCCTCGACAGAATAAAAAATGCAGGCTCGATTTTTGTAGGGAACTACGCTCCCGTCCCTGTAGGAGATTATGCTTCCGGCACCAATCATGTACTTCCCACGGCTGGATATGCCAGAACTTACTCAGGTCTTAACATTAACCACTTTATAAAGTACTCCAGTATACAGAAAATCAATAAGAGTGGGCTTGAAAGTTTAAAAGAAACTATAATCGCATTAGCCGAGGAAGAGGGTTTAAAGGCACATGCAGATGCTATTAGAACTCGCTTTGGGTACAAACCCCATAAATAATGTTTTAGCTAATCGATATGTATTTAAAATGCAAATGCATAAACAAAATTCGATATTTAAATAAATTAAAATTTAATTCTTAAAATATGAGTGGGGGTTATTATGAAGATAAGAGTAGTTAGTTCACGTGAGGAAATTCCTACCTTGAATCCGAACGAGAAGGTTATTCACCTTGCTTTCAGACCATCGAACAGAGACGTATTCATGCTTGCGGAGACATGTCCGAAAATTGAAGCAATACAGCTTCCCAAATCTTACAGAAGGACTGTATCAAAGTCAATAGAAATGTTTCTGGATATGCAGAAAATAAATCTTCTGGAAGGAGATGTCTGGGGACACAGGAAGGATATAAACGAGTATTACAATGTCTCTCAAAATGTGCTGGAAAAGATTCAGGAATTAAAAGCCGACCGTGTATCCAATGATATCATTGCTGAAAAGCTTTCTCGAGAAAGCAAATTAAATTCGGACATGATCCTCTACATTCTGAGTAAAAGAACTGTAGAGTGACTTACTGTTTATCTGGATTAAAGCATCCTGCTTTAAAACTATACTACGAGAAAGCAGTGATAAGATAAGCGGGTGTCCCTTCAAAGAAAGATCTCAATACTTTTTCTATAAAATCAAGATCTTTCTTTTTAAGGATGGAGTTCTTGATTGGAACTTTCATCCGGGAATATATTTCCTTGTATTTGTCTAAGCTTTTCTAAAGACCTGGAAAGAGATCAATTATTAAAATCAGGCAAAGAATGTGCTTATTCTTCTAGAAAGATAGTTCCTGAGAAACATTGTTCTTTCAGAGATATAGTTTTGAGAAAGGTTGCCTCTCTCTATGCCGAGTTTTTCTTTTCAGTCCTTTTCATAGAAGGTATTTTCTAAATTGTAAGGATTTCAATTTTGTAATCTGATTTTCTTTTTTCAGGTATTGTTGAAGAATGTGAAGAATTTGTGGAGTATATGTAGAAAAACATTTAAAGGAAGTAGAATAAGTTAGATTATTAGTTTTTTAGTAGGTGAGGGTAGGGGATTTGTATGAAGATAAGAGTTATAAGTTCAAGAAATGAAATTCTTTCACTGAATCCGAATGAAAAGGTCGCTCACCTTGCTTTCAGACCGTCAAATCAAGATGTTTTTCTGCTTGTTGAAACCTGTCCTAAACTGGAAGTAATCCAGCTTCCAAAATCATATAAGAAGACCATTTCAAAAGCTATAGAAATATATTTGGAGATGCAAAAAGTCCAGTTAGTGGAAGGGGATGTCTGGGGACACAGGAAAGATATTACCGAATACTATACTGTCCCTCCCTCCATAATGATGAAGATAAGAAACCTGAAAGCTGAAGGTATTCCCGCTGAAAAAATTGTAGAAAAGGTAGCAAAAGAGCATAAACTTAACTCGAAGATGGTCTCTTA
>CAZCKG010000391.1:0-2748 GCA_964498825.1 uncultured Methanosarcinales archaeon | reverse complement strand
ATTATTTTCTGAAACCTTTTTTGCAAGGGCTGGAATTCCATGCACGATTTCTTTAGAAGGAGAGATTTTCTGAATTTTCAGATATTGGAAAGATTTTATAGGCAGTTCCAAGGAAGGTATAGGAACCCTTATTGATTCCTCTATTTCAGACATCGTTCCCCAGGACTATCTTAAAAGGACTACTGGGCGACTATTTTTCTTAGTATGCTCTGAAGAGCGAGCAAACTCCCTGAAAAAATGATTAAAATACATTTGCCGACCAATTCAGCAAATCTACACCCAGCTCATCCTAGAAAACCAAGTTTTTAATGGGCTTTGTAGTTGGTGTAAAAGAAGAGTTTTAATTTTATATTTAGTCCTGATTATTTGAATAACAACTGTTATCTTTTACTCTCGCCAGATTCTAAAGGCGTAAGATAAAAAAGAGTGGAAATCAGTAAACTTCAGTTTACGAAAAAATAACGATAAGCACACTTTGATGCAGACTGAAGCAATATAGTTTCTCAGCTTAATATCACGTCACTCCTCAAAGATTGAATTATTCTAAATATTTTTGATTTTATACGATATTTACTGCTGACGCGACACTAAGGACAAGCCCAGCTTTACGCCCACTCTTTATTGTAGGAATCCTGTATCTGTTGCACATATTTTTCAACAAGGAGCTTATAGGACTGATTTATTCTGTAAATTGTCCTTCTTCCTTCTTTCTTCTCCAATATAAGACCAACTTCTCTGAGGTTTTTTATATACCAGCTGACTGTAGCCCTGGAAACTCCAAATTCACGTGCGAGAGCCACGTTTGTTTCACATTTCTCATTCATTATTTCAGAAACGATTCTTTGATTCGTTACGTTTTGAAGGGCAGAAATAACTTTTTTTTCATCCTCATTATAAGAAAAATGATTTTCGAAGTATCTTATTTTCCCTCCGTCTTTATAGGATTCGATTTTTCTCTTGGCTCTAAGGGTTTTAAGATGATATTTCACTGTTCCTCTGTCTAAGCCTATTTGTTCTGCAATCTCGCTAATATATGCCCCAGGTCTGGTTTTAATATAAGTATAGACTCTGGATCGGCTGGGATTGTCAAGTACATTAACAGGACCTACAATCCGATATCCAGCTACTGCAAAAATTAGCCTTCCAGGATACAGTAAGTCAATTGCAGCTAAGACTTGTACTGTGGCCAGCCATAACAGAAACTGCCAGTAGGGTATTTCGACAACTTTAAGCGGTATCACCTCTTCTCCATCAATTGGGACTCCGACTTGATCATTTGGAATGGAGTCCATACGATATTCGGTAGCTCCAGCTGTTGATGTTAAAAGAAAAAAGAATAAAAAACAAATAATAAGCTTTTTTTGAAGCTTAATAATATGCGTAGAAATTAAACGTGTACTCTTCAGTTCCACTGACCGATTCCCCGTAACTTGATCATCAAAGCTCCTTATTGCAGAGATACCCTGGCCATTGCTTTTATATGGAGAACTAGTCTACCTCTACTTTTCCATAAGACATATACAGTGATTTAGAGGGCTTCTGTTTAAGGATAAGTAGTAAGATTCAAGTCATTTATGTGCATAGGCTTTAAACGTGACTGATTCCCCGCTTACCTTAAACTTCCAGTCGCCTTTTTCCATAGATCCTCCATCATTGGATTTTATATTATAGGCGAGCTCACCTTTTCCAGATTTTGCTCCAATCTTTTGTCCTGAAGGATTGTAGGCAGTAAGCTTCAAGTTAGTATTTCTGTCATTCGAATTCAAATAGACATCAAGACTCTTTACTCCAGAACCTACATTCACCTTATAACCTTTGGTCTTCGCCAGACTTCTGGACTCTTTCCTTATGTCTTCATCATTCATTGCCTCTGGAGAATCAACATAATTTTCCTCAATGACAACAAAATCATCTGACAAATCTTCAACAATACATTCTATTCCGGTGAAAGTCGAACCAACTTTCGTATCAGAGTTTACAATATTCAAGGTCATAATAGTATCACCCGAAAAAAAGTGTGAAAACTCGGCATATATATTTTCTGTCCATAGTCTCTAACAATCAGAGTTGCAGATACTGTTAAAAAATATTATTAAATATCTTATTTTTTTTAAAAAAGATACGCAGTGACTTATATCAGGACGATTTCTAAAGAATAAGCAACATTTAACCGTACTTTTCGATCCTACATATCAACGTAAAATCACAAATTATTTATATCAGTGTTAAAGAAGTTAATCTTAGTTATTTCTGATTTTTGCTGCTGACTGAGCAATCTGAGTCGGAATTCACTTTGCTCCCTTTGATCTTCTTTTTGTGAGTCTGCGTAGATAATTCTACAAAATGATCCATACTCGGAATTATTCAAGCCATAAACAAGCTTATCTTCAGAAGAAGAATTCTTGAAAATGCCGAATTCAGCGATTAGAGTCGCTGTATCAAGAAAAGAGGAGGTGATGAGTAATTTCATTTACTTTTACCTGTTATTTCGAAGAATTTCACGTGCTAGGGGTGGCAAATGTTATCTCCCACTACTTATTCGGATATGAGAAACAAATGGGGTAGGCTCAATATTCACTTCATGATTTTTATCAGGATAGTTCAGCTTGAATACAGACTGGAGCAATATAGTTTACCACCTGAAGAGCAACGCTCTCAAGGAAGTTTCGGATACTCCACGGAATCTTATCCAGAGTACGGGAAACAAAGTTAAGACTGCCTACAACTTCTCCCCTGTATTTCAGAGGA
>CAZCKG010000390.1:0-2760 GCA_964498825.1 uncultured Methanosarcinales archaeon | reverse complement strand
CTCATCGTTTCGATAGAACCGCTGTAACAGTGATAAATAACTGTATCCACATCTCTGACAAGCTCCAGAACTTCAGCTTCAGCCAGTCGAGCGTGCACCACAAGGGGTTTGTTCAGGTCTTTTGCAAGCCCGATTACTTTTTTGAATGCTTCTGTCTGCCTTTCTCTTTCTTCATGCGTTTTGCAGTCCTGAAAGTCCAGGCCGGCTTCCCCAATGCCGACTGCTTTTCCTGCATTGGCTTCTATCTGGGCAAGAATAGCATTTATTTCTTTCTTGTCGCCTCCCCTGCTTATATCAGGGCTCAGGCCAAGTGCGGCATGAATATCCTCATTCTTTTCTGCAAGTTCAAGACTCATGAGGTTGCCTTTCAGGGAAATTCCGGAATTTATCATTCCGACGACTCCTGCTTCTCTGGCTCGGAGGATAGTCTCTTCTCTATCTCGGTTGAATTTAGGAAAATCAAGATGACAGTGAGAATCAATAATTGGATAAGGCATGGGTTTGTATTCCATTTCATTTTATTTTACTTTTTATGATGATTTATGAAATACAAACCAAAAACGAATAAGTATCAATCCTTATCCGGTTTTTGTCTTTGAACTATATTTAAATACATTTTATACTTGAACTGTAGTTTCAGGCTTTTTTAGCCAGATTCTTTCAGTTCAGATTTTTGATTCCTTTTTATACAGCAGGTTCATTGCATTCACAAGGGCTTCTACAGAGGCCATAACTATGTCCGGGTTTGCAGACCTGGCAGTTACAATCCTACCCTGGTCATTTTCAAGGCCTATGTATACGTCTGCAAGAGCATCTGCTCCGCCTGTGATGGCATCGATCCTGAACTCCTGGAGTTTAAAGTGGTTGCTTTCTCCAAGGATATCTCTTACTGCATTTAGTGCGGCATCTACAGGGCCAACTCCAATCCTTGCTGCAATTACTTCTTTGCCCTGAATGTTTGCTTTGACAACAGCGGTAGGTGTCAGGATATTTCCGGTCATTACGGATACTTCTTTGAGCTTGATCAGTTCTTCTTCCGAACTTGCTTTTCCAAGCACAGCAGAGGCAACCGCGTAAAGGTCGGCATCCGTGATCTGTTTTCCTTTGTTTGCAATCTCTTTAATTCTGGCTACAATCTCGTCGAGCTGCTTGTCATTACAAATTATTCCGGCAGATTCGAGGGACTGTTTGACTGCATGTTTACCTGTATGTTTGCCAAGGACAATACGCCGTCTGTGTCCTACCATTTCAGGAGTCATTATTCCGGGCTCGAAAGTATCGGATTTCTCAAGCACTCCCTGGCTGTGGATTCCCGACTCGTGGGAGAAGGCATTCTGGCCGACCACAGGAGTATTTGGAGGAAGCCTGACTCCAGTATAGTTTTCAACCATTTTTGAAGTTTCAACAAGGTATTCTGTTCGAATGTTCGTTTTTGCCCCATACATTGCCTTAAGACTCATGACTGTCTGGGCAAGGTCAGCATTTCCTGCTCTCTCACCTATGCCATTTATCGTGACCTGGACCTGGGATGCGCCTGCTTCAACTGCCATGAGGCTGTTCGCTACCGCAAGCCCGAAATCATTGTGGCAATGCACGTCTATAGGAATCGTTATTTCGGCTGCAATGTCCTTTATCTGTCTGTACATTGCGGACGGAACCATAACGCCGACGGTGTCTGGGACGTTAATGATATCACATCCTGCTTCCTGGACTGCTTTAAACACCTGTATTAGGTACTCAGGCTCAGTCCTTGTAGCGTCCATTGCAGAAAACATACACTTGCGTCCATGGTCTTTGATGTACTGAACAGCTTCCACAGCCAGTTGAATGACTTCTTCCTGGGTTTTTTTAATAGTGTAAATCCGCTGTACATCGGAGGTTGGGACAAAAGTATGCACTAGGCCAACGTCGCTATCAAAACAGGCATCGATATCTTTTTTCAATACACGAGCAAGTCCACAGACTACTGCATCCAGCCCGGCATTAGAAATCGATTTTACGGATTCTTTGTCTCCTTCTGAAGAGATGGGAAATCCGGCTTCTATTATGTTTACCCCAAGTTTGTCAAGTTGACGGGCAATTTCCAGCTTCTGAGTAGAAGTCAGGGATACTCCCGGGGTTTGTTCTCCGTCACGCAGTGTTGTGTCAAAAACAGTTACCGTTTTATTCTGCATGGGTTCGATGTAAAAATCGATCCCTTCTTTCAGTTGTTACATTCATGGTAATCATCTACATGGATGTACATTTCTGGTATATAAATGCCATGCATATTTTGTAATGTTGGAAAGTGAGTTTCATCATTTGAATTTCAAACAGAAATCTATATATACTAGATGTTACATTGTAGGGGTGCTCACAGGGCGTCACAAGACACCCGAAAGCGAAAAACGGGACTTGAAAAACGAAGTTCGACAACTGAGTTCGAAAGGTATCAAAAAACGAACCTGAAAAATGGATCTAATGATACTCGGAGACGCTTTTTAAAGCACGGTTGCTCGTAAAAACGGACGAAGTTAAGGATTCAAAAGGAGAACTCCTTTGAAATCTTTTAATCACTCCATTTCTCTCTTTCAAGCTTGTTAATCTCCTGCGAAGGAGAAAGCTTATATATCAAAAATGCGTAGTATAGTTTCCTCACACAAATCAAAATATGTGGAAGGGGAGCAATACAAAGCTTTATATACAAGAAATGTCTTGTATGTATCCCTCACACAAAGCGATTGTGTGGGTTGAATAACACATCTCTTTCATCTTTTAATG
>CAZCKG010000389.1:0-2766 GCA_964498825.1 uncultured Methanosarcinales archaeon | reverse complement strand
ATTTATCGGATTTGTATTTGAATTCGAAACCAAGCTTATTCAGAGCAAAAAGTGCTATCATTATCACAAAGAAAACAGCAAATACTGATACAAAAGACTTTAAGAGATAGAGCATGAGCCCATTTTCTTGAAAACCCGAATCCATCAAAGAGGACAATTTTATCGTTCCATCGTATATCGGATATAAGTAATTAATACCGTTTTCACTAACGTCATCAAGTAAGAGATGTGTGAGGAAAGCCGCTTCTGCAAACAGACCTAAATATATTGCTTTGTCAATTTTCCTGTATGCAAGATATCCCACAAGTGTTCCGAACACTATTGCAGAGGAACTGAATAATAATGAATGCGTTGGGACCGGGCCAACCCAGCAATGCCCTAAATTGCCGTTTACGAATACATTATAAACGGCCATAATATCAGGAAATAGAGTGCATAAACTGCCTGTAAACAGGAGCAATAGTAGTGAGGGTATGTCCCTTAATGAGAGCTCCCCGTGAAAAATAGATCTAATAACCGCATAGACTGCTACTGCACTGATGCAGAACACAAAGAATAGAACATGCGCAACTGGATAGGGCATAATAGAACACTTTTTTAAAATATATTTAATTGAATTAAAAGAGAAACGTTTAGAAAGTATTTAAGACTTTTCATAAATATTGACTAAGATGGGAATATTTAGTGCAAGTAGTTATAATTGATTTTCTTATAGGGGAATTAATTCTACAACCAGTCCATCTTCAAAAGGGTGTCTCTCAACAATGAAAATTCTTGTCTCAGAAAGTTGTAGCTCTTCTTTTAACTCATCTTTTAACTCTTCCAGTAACCACCAGGCTATTTCAATTTTCCCATCTTTTATTTCAAACAGGTCGGAGGGAATTTCCATATTTTTTAGAATCTCTTCTGCAAGTCCCTGGTCCCCGCCTTCAATGACTCCATAGACAAGAGTCCCATCTTCAGTGATTTCATCAAATTCTCTTGCAGTATTCTTTGCAATCCTCTGAAACCTTTTGCGGAGCTGGACTGCATCCTTATAGGTTGAGGAACAAAAGTGTACTTTTTTGCCTGCTGACAACGCGTTCTTAGCGCATTTACTGGAACCTGAAGCTGCGCAGGATGTGTCTGATTCAAGGAAGAAGCCGTTTTTAATGAGAGCTTTTGAATTATTATCCGAAAATTCCAGTTCATTCAGGTTAATGAAAACATCCATTTCTGCTGCAAAAGATGCGACATTTTCTGCCCCTTCAAGAGCTGGAATTTCGATTCCAGCTTCAATTCCCAGCTCTTTTGCATATTGCAGGGAATCTTTGTACGGGCTTTGATTCAGCTCTGCCCATTTTTCCTGGGGAGGATGGAAACGAATTTCATCAAGGCCAGCGTCGGCAAGTTTTCCTAGAACCTGTCTCTCAGGAGCCAGAGAAGTATAAAGGTGGATGTGATGTTCTTTCCCAAAAAATGATTTTAAAACTCTGATATAGTGCAGAACTCTTTCTAGCTTCAGAAGAGGCTCTCCGCCTGTAATCCCTGTCCCGAGAGCATCCATAAGCTCAGCTTCCTTCAGTAAATCCTCATCGCTTTTTACAGTTCTTTCGTTTGCAAAAACAAGATCTTTTCCTCGTCTTTCATCGGAAAGTGGGCAGTAAAAGCAGCTTTTTGGGCAAAGGCCGGTTATAAAGAGCACCATTTTGGCCCCTTCCTGGCAGAGCCTGCAGCCCTCAGAAAGATAGCTGCAAAAAGAGCCGGTCTCATCTAGAGTGAACTTATCCATACCTGAACCTGCATATTCTGTTTTTATATATAAGGCTTGTTTAAAGCACTGGTTTTCTAAGAGTAGTTGGAGATCTAAGTAAGGGTAAGAATAGTAATTACTCGACAAGAATTTTCCGGACTTAGAAAGCAATATATCCATAGGGTTCCAAAGGTTCACTGATGTCAGAACAAAACGGATACGTCGTAGTTTTCGGCTGCAAAAGGTGCGGAAAATGCAGGGATATCTGCCCCGTAGGCGCAATCTACGAGGAAAACGAGCTTGCAAAAATCGACCCGAAAAAATGTACTCTATGCATGAAATGCATCGATGAGTGTACGAATAGATCAATTATCTATATGGAATAAACTGAAACAAAGCTATCGGTATAAGGTGCATAAAATGCAAAAGATTCCGGTTAAGGGAAAAATTATAGATATTACAATTCCTATTTCTCCTTTTATGAGAGTCTTCCCCGGAGACCCGAAACCCTCAATAAAGAAAATCTGTACTCTTGAAAAAGAAGGTTTTGCTTTATCCGATTTAAGACTTGGAAGCCACTCAGGTACCCATGTTGATGCTCCTTCTCATGTTTTGGACAATGGTCTACCTGTTGACAAACTTGAACTTGAAAACCTGATGGGTATGGCACTGTTACTTGATTTTACATCAATTGCAGGTGCATTGACCGCCGATATCCTTGAAAAAGCCCTGCAGAACGCAGAAGTTTCCGAAGATATCCCAATCCTTCTTCTGAAAATGGAAGGTGCTTCCAGAAAATTAAAAGGCATAGAAGAAATTGATTCTCAGAACATAAAATCAGAATTCCAGAATGGAGAATGCGAAAAAGAGACTTGCTCTGTATATCTTGATGAAAGTGCAGCAGCATGGATTCTTAAGAAAGGGTTTAAAACGGTAGGAATCGACAGTTTTTCCATAGATGACCTCCATTCCGAAAGCCTGCCCGTTCACCATTTGCTTCTTTCAAACAACGTAAATATAGTTGAATGCCTTGA
>CAZCKG010000388.1:0-2773 GCA_964498825.1 uncultured Methanosarcinales archaeon | reverse complement strand
ACATCCACTAATTTATCTAAAGGCTGTAAATATGGAACTCTGACTTTAAGTACACCATTAGAATATTTAGCGACTGCCTTTTCCGGATTTACAGGACAGCAGATTGAATAACTGTCCACATACGTAACTCCTTCTTTCTTAGCTTTTATATAAAAGCTAACATCAGTAATCTTAAATGATATATTCTCCTTTTCGACTCCTGGAAGGACAACTTCAATTTGAAGATTTTCATATTTATCGTCAGGATATGCACAAGTAACCGGTGATAATCTCAAAGTTTCCACCATACATTTACCCCCAAATAATGTCATCGATTACCATATTTATATATTCGTATTCGGTTAAGCAATTTATTAACGTCAAAATGACTACTTCAGTTATTTATCTGCTTCTTTATACATCTATGTATTTGCAAAAAAGGCGACAAAAGCAGGTTTCTGAAAGCCGATTATCAGCTGTTTCATTAGTAAGTTAAAAAGTTTTTAAATTCAAAAAGTTTAAAAATTTTTTTTGAATTAAAAAAGTCTCAAGATTTTTTAATTTTTCGGATGCTCTTAAATTGTATGGATTTTTTTCAATATCCAGGCCATATTCTGACCAAGGTTTTTCATGTTTTCAATCCCTTCCTGGTCCTGTTCAACCTCGCCGATGGCGTTCCCGTAAACCATGTTCCAGTAACTGGAACCTACTAAAAACATCTCTTTGCTATATAAAAAATTATTTAATGTATCAAAAGCGCTGATAGCACCGCCCCTTCGAGCAGCTACGACTGATGCTCCTACTTTATGTTTGAATAGTCCTCTATTTCCTGCCAGAACAATACTGGCCCTATCAATTAAGGCTTTCATTTGAGAGGTTACGCCGGCTGAATATACAGGAGAACCAAGAACAATCCCGTCTGAAGCGACCATTTTCGCAAAGCACTCGTTAAAAAAATCATCTGTGATGACACATTGTTTGTTTTTATGGCAAGCCCAGCAGGCTTTACAACCTTCTATCTTTTTCCCGGATAACTGGATAAGTTCTGTTTCAATCCCTTGTTTTGTCAACTCATCAAATACGGTTTGAATCAGAATTGCAGTATTCCCGTCTTTTCGTGGGCTTCCGTTAATGCCAATAACTTTCATGGTATTTCATCTGCTTTTTTATTATAATTTTCTCTTTCGTGAATGAGTTTGCACGCATTACCTCACGAAACCTTCGTCTTTAAGACTTACGTACCTGCCTTCCCCGATAATGATATGGTCCAGCACGTCGATTCCAAGAAGTTTGCCTCCTTCTACCATTTTTTCGGTAACCATTATATCCTCTCTGCTTGGACTCGGGTCCCCTGAAGGATGGTTATGAACCATTATTACCGATGCCGAAGATTCCATAAGGGCTGACTTGAAAACCTCGCGCGGATGAACGATGCTTGCGTTCAAACTGCCTATAGATACTATTTCTTCTTTCAGGATCTGGTTTTTCGTATCAAGATAAAGTGTTATAAATTTTTCTTTTTTTTGTTCACGCATCTTAGGGTACATGAGGGCATACACGTCCTTTGGGGAACAGATCTTCCTTTTAGGCTCTTCTACAAAAGTCTCAAGTCGTCTGGCAAGTTCGAAAACCGCAGCTATCTGAGCAGCTTTTGCTTTCCCAACCCCATGTACCTGCATAAGTCTTGAGACATTTGCAAGACTGAGCTGTTTTATGCTGTATTCCGATAGAATTCGGCTGCACAGATTGACAACGTTTTCTTCCTTTGATCCTGTTCTCAGGACTATTCCAAGCAGTTCCGCATTTGAAAGAGATTCCGGCCCGTTTCGGATAAGCCTTTCTCTGGGACGTTCTTCTTCCGGGATGTCCTGAATCCTTACCTTATTTATTTCCATAATCTACCCCCTCTTCTCTATTTCCGAATGATCGATTTAAACTGGAAAACTGTTAATAGATAGTGACTGTTAAAGATTGATCATTAAAGACAAATACTGTTAATATATACTATAAGAGTTTCAATATTTGAATCTTCACAAAAATAGTTAGTTAGTATATTTATTGAGGTCAACCGCAGAACCTGCTTTAAAAACAGTGATTAAAGATGCATGAGGTGCCGGCCTTTACTTATACCGTCTTTACTTATACCGGAAAATACATAACGCTCTTTAATGAAAGTCGTTTCAGTTGTTGGGTACAAAAAATCGGGCAAGACCGCCCTTGTAACAGCTCTTGTCCGGAAGCTCTCCGAATTCGGGAAAGTAGGCACTGTAAAGCATATGGGAGAACAGCGCCTCAATCCCGTAGAAACGGACACAGGCAGTTATTTTGATGCAGGCGCTGACATGGTCATAGGAATAAGTGGCACCGGCACAACAGGCACGGAACTTGTCAGCTTCTCAAGAGACCTTGACCTTGAAGACGCACTTGATATGCTTTGCGACCAGGGCTTTGATTTTGCTGTAGTAGAAGGTTTCAAAAACAGCAACCTTCCTAAAATTGTTATTGGGGATCTTCACGATGTCTCGAACGTAGTTTTCAGGATGCCGGAAGACGTTGATTTTCATGAAGAACTTACAGCTTCCCTCGTAGGAATAGCCCTTACCCAGCCTGACCGCTACACCCTGGAAGCCCTAATAAAGAAAGCCCGAAAAAACCCCACCATCCGAAAATCAGGCGCAATCGGCACTTTTACAGGCATCGTCCGCGAACTTGCTGCCGACGAGAAAACAAGCAAACTCGAATTTGAGAAATACGAACCAGAAGCCTCAAAAATCCTGGACAAAATCAGAGAAGA
>CAZCKG010000387.1:0-2777 GCA_964498825.1 uncultured Methanosarcinales archaeon | reverse complement strand
TGATACAAAAAAAGATTACAGTAGCTGCCTATACTGTTTTAACAACTACTCACAAAATCCCCGTTTTACCAGCAACAGTATACGTTTTTCAAGTAAATAATAATGTGCAGAAGTAAAAATGTTGATATGTTTCAAAAAATAAGCAAGGAAAAAACTCTGTCTCTTCAAGTAATTACATTTTCCAAAGGTATCTAATTCAAAAATGATTGAAGGATAAGGAATAAAAAAGTCTAGGTGATATTTTTTGTATATGATTTCTACATCCTCTCTCAAACAATTTTAACTTAAAAAATAAAGCGGAGTTAAATAAACTCCTTAATTTTAGATTGTTATCAGGTTCCTTAAATGCAAATTTCCAGTAGTCTCTGCTTACTTAGCTCGGTTCTTAAAGCACGTAAATTACAGTATTTGCCGCGTCAACCAACGACTGCCCCTGTGTTTGCGCAAGTATTCCACTCTGGATATAAATTTCTACATGAATGATGAAAGCATTAAGTTTTCTAATTGCGTTTTTCGCCCTGTTAGCGTTGATGGCTTTAATTGCTGCGTTAAGGCGTCTAATTAATGTATCACCTTGCTTCGGACTTAGTGAGCCTGAGTTAACCAAACTTCGTACATTAGTATTCATTTGTCTAATTTTCTGCACAGGAGTGATGACATTAATTTTAACATCCTTTGATGCTGTGTTATAGTTTGCAGTATCTGTAGGGATAAAATTAACATGTAGTGTATATATACCTTCACTCAATATAGTTTCTGAGGGGGGATAATATACGAAAGTACCGGGTACCGAAGAGATTGCATTTAACTGAGTACTGCTCAATGCAGTTCCTTGGACTATGTCTTCCGAGTTATTCCAAGTTATTGTAGGAGATGCTTTCAAGACATTGATTGTGACGTCCTTTGAAGCTAAGTTGTATTTTGCAGTATCTGTGGATGTGAAGTCAACATGCAAAGTCTGCTTACCTACACTCAGTATAGTTCCTAAGTCTATAGAAGTTCCATTAGCCAGGGTATAGGTAAAGGTTCCAGATACTGATTCTCCAGTAAGTGGATCTGTTGCATCTGCATTTAACTGAGTACTACTTAATGGTGTTCCGTAGATTATGTCATCAGGGTTACTCCAGATAATTGTAGGAATGATGTTTCCTAAAGCAAATTTCTGAATACGACCATTATATGTATCGGCAACGTAAACATTGTCAGAAAAATCAACGGCAATACCCTGTGGATCTGAAAATTGTCCGTCTCCACTGCCCTCAGAACCCCATTTGGTAATAAATGCACCACTACTGTCAAATTTCTGAATGCGATGGTTATCTGTGTCAGCAACATAAACATTGCCAGAAGAATCGACAGCAACATCAGTTGGAAAAGTAAATTGACCGTTTCCGCTACCCCAAGATCCCCATTCAGTAATGAATATACCATTGCTGTCAAATTTTCTAATACGACAACTATCATCAGCAACATAAACATTGCCTGAAGAATCGACGGCAAAACCATAAGACGAAAGTTGTCCGCAACTGCCTCCAGAACACCATTCAGCAATGAATGTACCGCTACTGTCAAATTTCTGAATGCGATCACCACAGTCAACATAAACATTGCCAGAAGAATCGACAGCAACGTCATGTGGAGATACAGAATCCCATTTGACAATAAATATGCCGCTATTGTCAAACTTCTGAATGCGATTGTTGTTCATATCAGCAACATAAACATTGCCGAAGGGATCGACAGCAACACCCCGTGGATCTGAAAATTGTCCGTCCTCGCTGCCCCATGAACCCCATTTGGTAATAAACTCTCCGCTGCCGTCAAATTTCTGAATTCGATGATTCAACTGATCGACAACATAAACATTGCCAGAAGAGTCAACCGCAACGCCCATTGGATTTGAAAATTGTCCATTCCCGCTGCCCCCAGAACCCCACTTCGCAACAAAATTATAAGTTTCAGCATGCGTAACAGAGACGCTCAGCAATCCAAAAAATAGTAAAATCAAAAATAACCCCAATTTATTAAAATTAATGGGTTGTTTAAATTTCATCTTTCAATCCTCCTTGTTAATTAGAATCCATTTTCGAGGTTAACTCATAAAAAATAGAAATTTTCAGGCTACATCTATGAAATGAGAGATTGATGCAAAAAAGCTCACAGTAGCCATCTATCCTGTTTAAATAGCTACCCACAAATCCCCGTTTAACAGTAAAAATAAGTTTTTAAAGTATTTAATAATGTCTATATGTAAAAATGTTAGTGTATTTTTAAATCAACAAAGAATAACAGAAGACATATTTCTCAAGTGATACCCTTTGTTCAAAAGCTCCTACAAATTGGAAGGTAACTGAGGGTCCAGAGAGGAAATAAAAATAATAGAAATTTTGGCTATGTAGAAACTCTCTGAAACAACGGATCTACATTAATTTGAACTGAATAGTCTGATATACTTTCATATCTGATTTTATCCTCTTGCAGCTGAATTAAACAGGTTTTTCTACAGAGCCAATATTCTAACTTTACAAATAAAAAAAGTAATTACGAATCTAAGGGCTATTACATTTTATTTCACTTTTCTTTTATTTCCCTATATTAAAAAAGATCCTTATTTTTGATTTTTACAGTTACTGAAGAAATAAAAAACTCAATCTCTAACATTGCTATACAATCGGCTACACTTTCAGTAACAATGCAATAATTGAAGTCTTTTTCCCAACAATACTGCATCTTCTCTTTTTCACTCAACAAATATATATTACTGTTTAAAGTATCTT